>NZIM01000028.1 GCA_002691585.1 Legionellales bacterium | reverse complement strand
TGTTCCATTATAAGATATTATATCAAATTGTTTTGGCATATATTGTGAGTTATCAAAAACTCCTGTTAATTGTAATTGATTGACCGTTTTTAATCCATTAGTTTTCCATATTATATAATATGGTGGATTAATTATATCTATATATTCTGTCCATAAATTACTATTATCTGTATAAGTAATTGAAGCATTATCAAATAAGCTCATGTATCTGTTGGCAACTTTTGATATTTTTAATATTTCATCAACAACATTATAAGTGTAATATGTAGTAAAATATAGATTATCAGAACTATCAAATGTATAATCATCTTGAACCCAATAAAAATTAAATTGTGTAATTGGTACTGTTGTATCAAATGGTCCATTACCTCCATTTCCTTCTACTGATATTGAACCTTCAGATCCAGCTATTAAATTTGTTATACCAGTGTTTCCGTTTATTGCAAAAATTTGTCTCCAATCATTATCGTATCTATATTTATCCATAACATAAATATTTCCTTCACTATCCATTCTTAATGATGCTGGATATGTAAACATTGCTTCTTTTAAGTGTTGTCCATTTGTGTTGAATCTCCCAAAATTAGTACTATCTGAAATTTTATTACTTTTTGTTAAAACATATCTTTGATCTACAACCCAGGAATTTCCAGAATAATCAACTGAGCTTCCGAATATAGTTCCACCTTTATAAATTACTGTAATACTTGCATAGCCAGGATCAGTATAAAATATATTATCGTTACTATCAATTACTATACTACTAATTTTAGAAATACCAACATCAGCAAATATTGAAATTATAGTAGTTGTTACTTCAGTAGCAATGTCAAATTCATAAATAACCCCCATTAGTAATGTAAAATATAATTTGTTATTATGAAAATATATAGTACTAGTGTCATCTCCATTTTGACTTGGTCCACCGACATGTCCAACATCATTAAATAGTCCTGAACTTGTGTATTCTAATTTAAATATACCATATGTACGATTCTTAATGTAATAAATGTTATTACTATTATCAAAAGTAAAATCTCCTATTGTTATATCATTTGTTATTTGTCTATAATTTTCAGGACCTAATTGAACATCTTTATAAATATATCTATCATTTGGCCATCCATCATCTTGATGCAGTCCATACATATCTCCGTTACTATCAAACTTTATAACTTTGTATTTTGCTCTATAAGAATTATTCTCTTGAGTTGCACGAAAAATAACTTCAGGATATATATCTCCACTAAAAACTTTACTACCAATATGTGGACTTGATGAAGAAGAGAATACTCTAGAATTTATTGCAATACCAGTAGATGGAATATCATCAGATGTTGAATATTTATACCAGTCTTCCCATACATTATATGATACTCCATTATAATTAAATTGATACTCCGTATTAATATTATTTTTAGAACCATCAACTGTACGTCCAGTTTCTGGTACGTGAGGAACTAAGCTTGTAAATGAAGAAACAGTATTTGTTGATGACATTGTAATTATAGTATTATTACCATTATTATTAAATTGAGCATTTGGATTATTTCTTGAGATATATAATTGAGAAACATCACTTTGAGTTAACTCATAATCATATATTCTGAAATATTTTATTAAACCATCAAAATAATTAATTTTTGTTATGCTATTTCCAAATACTGGACTTTGATTTAGTCTAAAATTGTATAACTTTTCTATTTCACTAGAAGTTAATTCTACATTATTCCAAACTCTAAAATAACCAACATTACCATAAAAACTATTAGATATTGAATGTCCTCTTCCAATATAATTATATGTTCTTGTTGATGATGGATATGAAGTTATTCCAACATTAATATTATTTGATCCTACATAAGAATCACTTGCAGATAGTGCTATTTTTACCCCATTCCAATTGTAAATATCTGATACTTGTGATGCTGATAATTCAGCAGAATATAGTCTTACATCATCTAATTTACCTGTCCATTGCCATTGACTATGATTGTTATTAATTGATCTACCAATAGTAAATCTAGTTGTACTAGAATTAAAATTCATAGGTTGAAAGCCACTTCCGTTATTCAAACTAGACCAAGTATTTAATAATGTTCCATCAACATATAATTTGGCTGCACCATTAACTTTAAAAGTCCAACATATGTGTATCCATTGATTCGATGGTTTATTTAATAAGTTTGCGTTAGCATTTCCAAATACACTTCTTGCATCAATCTGCTGATTATTCTTTAGATATACAAACATCATACTCCAATAACCATTATAAGCTCTTGGACCTCCTATCATAAATGCATGATTATTAGGTCTATTATATAACTCATCATGAGCACCATCCCATATTGTTATTAATTCTCCACTATTTCCTCCATCTTTTGCCCAGAATGCAATAGAAAAATCGCCATTAAATGAATTTATTCCTGAATCAGAATAAGCGTAATTATTATTACTAGTATTTAATGAATAAGTTCCTAGTTTAGCAGTAGTTGAAAACATATTAGTGCTTTTTGATGTTTGTAATGTAAATCCTGTATGAGATCCATCATTATATATTGTAGTTCCTGATGTATTGTCAAATGTAAATTTATATACTGGAGTTGGTTCTGATATTGATCCAGGTTCTGGCACTAAAGCACTTGAAGGTTGCCAATTTCTAGAATATGTTGTAGGAGTATTAGCTAATTTATCATTAACATGATTAATAAATGATGTCCATGTATTATTTCCAATAACAGAAGCATACGCATATGCCAATTCTAAATTTCCATTATTAAGTCTACCTTTTACAACAACACCTCTATATAAACTTGATGTATCACTAGTTCCAATTGCTCCTAGGGCCCAATAATGTATTCCATTTACTGAGTCTATGTAAGATGACTTTTCTACGTTGATAGTAGATGTATTTACACCACCAATGTATCCAACACCCCACATACTAGTTGAAATTATATCAGCATTATTAATATCAGCACATGCTAATCCTGTATCTTCCCAATTTGTTTGATGACTTAATGTCAATGTTGTACTATTTAATGATGCAGACAATGGTGTTCCGGTAACTGGTGTATTATTGTTAACATAAATTGCCATTTGAGATCTTGTATAAGTCATTATAATATGAACCCATTGATCAGTTAACCAATTAGAAGTGTCAGTAACTGTTTTTGATGTATATGGAGAATCTTTGTGTGTTACTTTAAATTGCCATCCATTATAATATTCACTTAATTGTATTACATTCTGATTTGTGTTATCGAAAAAAGAAAATATTTCCATTAAATCACTACTTCCTGATTGAATACTGTTGAAATATAAATAAATCTCTATTGAATATTTTTGTTCAAGTGAAAATTGCGGCAAGCTAATAAATGTACTGGACTCATTATTTGGAAAAATAGCTCCATTAGATTCAGAAGATTGTAAATTAGTTCCATTATATGTAGCAACTAATCCACCAATTGAATCTGTAATTGATGATAATGTATTTTTTCTAAAATCCCAATAATATGTTGGATTTGTAACATTCAATGATTCAGTATCATACATTAATGATTTTCCAATATTAAAATTATAATTTAGACTTGGTATAGGTACCATAAAATCAGTTGTTGTAAGAGATAATAAATTACTATCTTGATACATTTTTACATTTGCACTTGAACTATCAATAGTTCCAATTGTTGTTACAATATGGGTTAATTCATTATTGACAATTTGACCTCCTTTTATATTACTATTATCATAAAAAAAAGCTAAATTATCTGATATATCATTTATTAAACCTAATGACAATTTAGATAGTACAGAAGAAATTCCATAATCAAATATTTTTGAATCTTCTTCAATACTTTCTCTTTCTAAATATGTACTATTCACTTGACTTGCTGTTAATGCAGTTCCATTCCAAAGTCTTACTTGATATGCATTTACAAATGTAGCTCTTCCGTCTCCTTCGTTCAGGATAGGAATATTAAATAAAGTTAATCTATTAAATGTATCTGTTTCTCTTGGTTGAGTCATAGTAGTTTCCAATAATAGCTGTCCATTCTGATATAATTTTGCTGTTAGATCATTATTATTAAAAACACCAATAAGATGGATATTTACTCCTGTAGGAACAGAACTGCTCGCAGTTTGAGTGGCAGTAAGGTTTTGACCTTCTAAAGTCAAACGACCATTAGCAAGCATTTTTAATTGAACTAGACGATTAGTATGATTATAACTCGTACCATCATGTGTACTTAAAAAAAACCAAGGACAAGTTCCTGCATTATTGTAAGGGCTTAGAAATTGACCATAAAATTCAACACTAAATGTTCCTTGAACTGTAATTGGATCAATATTAATAACTTCTGAATTACTTGTATTTGTATAACCAGTTGTGCTTGATAATGTTTTTGATGTATTATTTGTAGAGTTATTAAAATTTGCACTAACATTTGAAATAGAATCCTGAATATTTATAGAAGTACTTACAGATTTGTCAATTCTGAAATTCCAAAAGTGAGTTGGTCGTCGATCATCTGGAATAGAATTAGATTTTAAATATAATTCAAAAGATGTATTTCCTGATATTGGTATTGATTTTGATTCAAGATGCGTATTTGAACTTGTTCTAACACCATCAATTGAAATAGGTACATAACTTAAATCACTAGTGTAATTGTTAGAGATATCAATTTGTTTATTATTTATTTTATCGAGAATACTTAAGTTTTCAGAATCATCTATAATTTGTACTTGGCTATTATCTCTAAATTCAAAATAATAATTAGGAGAAGTTACATTAATATTACTATTTGAAATAACATTTTCATTATTAATCCATACTTGAGCTTCGTTTATTTTTAAATTAACATTATCAGTTGTTAATATCTTTAGTGATTTAATCTTTGGAATAATTGTATCATGATTAATTCCTTTAAATTTATAAACACTGGCTTGAGGATTACTATTGGATTTTGAAAAAGCTTCAACTTTTACGATATTGTTATTATTGTATAATAATAATTTTGTTTCACTTTGATTTGATAAATCAGTAGAAGAATTATGATCGCTAGGATAAACTACAATTCCTTGAATGTCATTTACTCTAATATCAGATGAAGATACATCATATTCAATGTATTGACCAGTGCCCTGTGAAGATTCATAATATGTATCGAAATTATTATCAATTATATTACTAACATCTGTACCAGATGAAGATGTTAATTTGTTAGTATCATTTAAAATATTTGATCCATCAGTCCATAATTGTATTTCTTTTATTTCAAGTTTAACATTGCTTATTGTTTCATATCTAATTTTATGAACAATTGGATTTTGAGATGTATCAATATGAGAATAAGCAACAATACCTTGTACATTGGAAACATCAACTGGGTTTGTTAATGTAAAGTCAATGAAACCTTCATTCAGAGTTACAAATGTATTTAAATTTTGATCTACAATTATGCTTGTATCTGGTGTTGCATTTCCACTTTCAGTACTAATCGTTACATTATTAGTAATAATATTACTATTGTCTGACCAGACTTGTAATTCTGTTAATGTTATTGTTGATTGATTATTTGATTCAAATCTAATTTTTTTCATTTTTGATTTACTTTCATTTGTAGATCCACCATTAATTTTTGTTATCTTAGAATAAACATTATTAACACCTGTACGATTATTATACAAATCAGTGATTTCATTGGTCAATAACTTATAATCCAACCATGTTTTGAAGTAAGCCATTGTTCCTTTGAATAAACTATTATTTGATAAATCACTGCCTAGATAATTCTTAGTAAATGTTGTACCTAGTGAAAATGGTGTCACTGCAACTGATCCTGCTAATGTGTTATCTATATATAAACTCATTGTATTATCATTAATTAATCCAACAATATGTGAAAATTCGGTTGTTGATAATGCAGAGTTTGAAGAAACATCATATGTTGTTCCTGAATTGGTTAATGATAATATTGTATTGTTACCTGTTGTGGTAAGTTCAAGTTTGTTTGTGTCATCGTCTCCTAGGGCTAGAATGTGTTTTGTTACTTTGATTTGTTGTTGTATCTTTGGTATTTCATACACTCTCACATGACCTTTATTAAAATCAGGGTTAATTTCGTGCTGGTTTCCGTCATTATATCGTGCGCCAATCGCAACTATAGATCCATCTGATGATAAGCTTACTGTCCATCCACTTAAATCACCATCTTCTTCGCCATCAATATCTTGTCCTACTTGTGTCCATGTCGAGTCAATATATTGATACACTCGCACATGACCACTATTATTTCCATTGCCATCATTTAGGTATGCTCCAATAGCAATTATGGTTCCATCTGATGATAAATTTATTGACCATCCACTACGATCGCCTGTTTCTTCACCCAAAATGACTTGTCCTAATTGATTCCATGATGAGCCGTCGTATTGATACACTCTAGTACCCGATGTATAATGACTAATAGCAACTATTTTTCCATCTGAAGATAAGCTTACGCTATGACCAGAAGATGTAGTACCATCAATATCGGCACCTAGACGTCTCCATCCTATTGGTCCAAAATCACTTAACGATTGATTAGTCTCTGCTGTTGTTTTTGTAGCATCATATTGATACACTCGCACATGTCCGGAACTACTATCATTTGAATTAGATCGTGAACCAATAGCAACTATAGTTCCATCACTACTTATCGCTACGGTCCATCCTGATCTGTCATCGCTAGCTTCTCCATCAATATCACCTCCTAGTTGAACCCATGAATTATTATTATATTGATAAATTCGTACACTGCCTGAATCAGTACCATTACCATCATTTAAATGTGCACCAATCGCAACTATGGTCCCATCTGATGATAAGCTTAGCGATCTTCCAAATTGATCGTCTCCATTTTCGCCAACAATATCTTGTCCTAATTTACTCCATGACGTGCCATTATATTGATACACTCGCGCAACACCAGCATTTGTTGCAGTAATGTCATTGTAGTGTGCTCCAGTAGCAATTATAGTTCCATCTGACGATAAGCTTACTGAAAATCCATTTAGATCACCTATTAAGCCATAAATGTCTTCTCCTAATTGATTCCACGACGTGCCATTATATTGATACACTCGTGCACTACCTCTATTATCGTCATATAGATTACCTGCGTCATGTCCTGGTGCTCCAATAGCAACTATGGTTCCATCTGACGATAAACTTACAGATTCTACCATATCGCCATATCCCTTGCCATCAATATCTTGTCCTATTTGTGCCCATGTTCCGCTTTGATCTAATATCTCAATTAACAAATTAACAACTCCACTCTTCACATAAGTCTCAAAACTGAAACCATTACCAATTGTATTATCTCCACCTACATTGATAGTATTGGTACCTAAGTTTATATAATTACTTGAACCATCAAAATCAATACCATTTATATTGGAATCAGTAGCACTAAAATTTACAAGTGATGCCTTTACACTATTAATTCTATCGCTATTATTTAGACTAGTATTAATGAAATACCAATAATGGTTTAATTCTGTGGATGCATTTTCTTCAGGATTTGGGTCTGGATCTATACGATTATGTAACGTAATTTCTAGAACTAAAGAATTATTATAAAGAAGTGAAACTTTACGATCAATTTGTTGGTTTTTAGATGGATCATAAATTACAATTCCTTGTAAATTTCTATAATTTGTATCAGATACATCGAATTGAAAATATTCACCAGCGCCTTTATTTGTCTTGGATGATAGTCCAGTAATAGAATTGTTTAACATGTAATTAGCAGAATTATCTAGAGAGGAATATGATACTGTACTATTCGGAGCAATATTTGAATTATCAACCCATATTTGAATTTCAGAAATATCTAGTGCAACATTATTTATTGTTTCTATTTTTATTTTATTAAATGAAGGATCATATGTTGCATTTGAAGTATAAAAAACAATACTCTGTAATTCTTCAAGATTAACACCTTGAGATAAATCTACTTCGATATATTCAGAATTACCCTCATCTGTTCTTGTCAGTGTATATAAATTATTATCAGCAATATTTGTCGATGTATCTGAAATATTTTGGCTACTCTGTATTATTTTAGAAAAAGGATTCGTAAATCCTTGATTAAATATTGAATTTATTGTCATTATAGATCTTTTAGAAAATAAATGAAAATGATTCTTTTGAGTTTAAAAAGAATCATTTTATAGTGATTTTTTTTGTGGTTGAAAAATTATTTTGTAACTAACTACTAAAACCATAATTCTTCCATATATCCAATCTTTTAATAGCTCCCGAATAATAGGAACCATTACTTAGAGAATACCCAATATGATAATCTTGAGCTGGTAAACTTACGGAAACATCTAAATCTAATTTTTGCACTCCATTTATAAATAGTTTCATTTTATTTCCAACTCTAGAAATTATATAATTATTAGTTTGGTTATCAGCGGTAAAATTAAAGTCTGTATCTCCTTCTCCAGTTGATGTTTGTTGGTATCCATATAATTGTATAACACTTCCATCAGAACCAAGTAACCACGAATTAGAGCTATCATAACCTAAGCTTAAAATATGAGGTGTACCTGAAGCAACGGATGTTTGTGTCCATAATGAAATTGTAAAATTATTAGAACTAAAATCTAGAATAGATTGAGGTATGGTTATATATTGAGCTCCTATTAAATGAACACCATCATTATCAAATCCAGGATTACCAAGTAATGTTAATGTTGTGGAGCTATATAAATCAGTTAAACTTCTTAAGTCACCATTTAATATAAAAGAACTAGTAGGTTCTTGATAATATTTGAAAACATTTTCATTGTTTTTCCAAACTTGAATTTCATTAATTCCAATTTCTACAGATTCACTTGCTTCCAATCTAATTTTTTTAAGACTTTTGATAGTATTACTATGATCTGGTCCTTTATATTTGTAAGAATTATATAAAGTACTTACAGAATCTACATATTCAGGATTATTATATTCTATTATTGGAACATTAGAATCATCATATAAGATAACCTTGGTTGCATATTGATTTGATAAATCATATCCACCATTTCCATAATTATAAGTAACAATACCTTGCATATCTTGATAATTTAAATTTAGTGAACTTAAATCTAAATCAAAATATGCTCCTAATCCTTGAGATACTGTAATGTATGTATTTATGTTATCATCACAGAATAGGTCATTAAAATTAAATAAACTAAAATTATCAAGCCAGATTATTGAACCTGTTTCAGAAGAAATATTTTTAAATTCTATATTATGACTCGTATCAGATGCAATAAAAATAGCTGTTTTTAAACTTGTTTCTGATGAATCAATAATTATACTACTAATTTGAGAGCTATCTAATAATACAGATAATTCACTACTTGAAGTATCAGTAGATATGTGAGCATAAAATTCTAATCTGTAATATTCACCTGATATTGTTGAACTTATATTTTTAGAAATACTTTGATTATTCCTTATTCCTAGAATTTGATTACCGTAGGTTATATTTTGATTTCCAAAATATGTATTACTTCCTCTTAGTAACATATAATCATTGCTTGTCCAACCTGTTAATAATAATGATTTATCTAAATTATATACAAATACTGAATTTGATCTTGTTACTGAATCAGAATTAAAATTACCTGATGAATTTGTTACACTATCTGCAATAATTCTACTAGCGTCATAATTAATTGATTCGGTTGATGTATATCCTAATTCTGAAGCATTTCCTTTTATTTTATATGCAAAATTAATACTATCTGGAGATATACTATCAATTATTTTGTTTGCGATTGTATCAACAATCGATATTTTCATAGTTTTACTTTTATCACTTATAGTTTGACCATCTGTATCCATTCTATTATAAATTACAATTGATTGTAAATCATTAAATGTTATTGATTCACTTAAATCTAGTTGCCATGTTCCTGAATTATCGTAACTATTTGTAGAATTAGATACTGATGAATCAGTAAAATCTCCTTTGTTTATTATATTATCTATAGCTCTTGAAGACATATATTCAACTGATTTTGAAGAGTTTATAAATGCACTTTGATTATTTTCAATACTGATTCCTTGGATTAATGTATTAACGTTTGTCCATGATTGATTACTATTATATCCCCATCCTGAAACAGTACCATCTGATTTAAGAGCATAAAATCCATTTTTATTAGAAACAATATCTATGTATCCATCATCTGTAGGTGCACCGCTACCCCCTCTATCACTATGTCCCCAGGAAACAACATACCCAGTTGATTTTAATGCAGCTCCTGCTCCATATATAGTATTAAAAACTAATTTAGCTCCTGTAAAATCATTTGTAGTAGGGATATTACTCAAAACTACTTGAGTAGTGTCTCCCCATGCAGCTAAAGTACCATCACTTTTTAGTGCAATAATATTATAATTATCATAAGCATGATAAAGTGCCACAAAGTTATTACCACTTGGTATACTATATCCATTTCCGGTGGAATCAGTCATTGCAGCAAGTGATCCATCACTTTTTATAAATGCAAATGTAATACCTGCAGCAATACCAGTTGTATAAGTTCCACTTGGTATACTTGGTGAAGCAGTAACCCATGCTTTAGTTAATGTGCCATCAGCTTTTAGAGCCATCATTTGAAAATTAGAATTTACTAATATTTTGGCATCAGTACCAATTGGATCTGTTGGTGGTTGATAGTTTGTTCTGTTAGCGGATGCCCATCCCCAAAGAAATGCATGTCCTGATGAGTTTATAGCAGTGAATCCTTCATAATATGGATAAATTTCAACATAGTTATTTCCAGTTGGTATATCATTATTTGCATTTACATCATTATTTCCATATCCGCCATTATTATTTTCTCCCCAAGTAACTATAGAACCATCTGATTTCAATGCTGCAACTGCACTTTTGTTAGAAACTATCTTAGCACCAATAAAATCATTAGTTGTTGGAGTGTTTGCTGTTTGTGTACTGTTACCCCAACATACAATAGTTCCATCATTTTTAATAGCGACAAATACCTTTGAATAGTATGATGTGCTACCACTAATAGACCTAGACAATAAATTAGGTAATTTATCATGTCCATATGTAGATCCAACATAATTTGTGCTATCACCAAAAATATCTACAAATGTTCCTGTTGTTGGATACCCAGTACCTCCATAATTTGAGTCTCCAGATGACCAGACTGTTCCTGTACTACTTAACCAACATTTAGCTTGATAGTTAGAAACTTCTTTAACCCATGTACTTCCGGTTGGAAGTAACCAATCACCTCTTACAGAAACAACTGAATAACTGGTAGGTGGTTGCCAATCACCTTTAGTAAATGATGAAGAGCCAGATAAAGCAATATTAGAATTATCTTTCCATACTTGTACTTCAGAAAGATGTAATGAATTTTCAGAGTTATCGATTATTATTCTGCTAAAATTCTTACTAATTAAACTATATTTAAATAATTCATTTGATCTGTTTGTAGAATAATCAGAATTAAAATTAGATGATGTATTTGTTACACTATCTGCAATAATTCTATTAGCATTATAATTAATCGATTCTGTAGATGTGTATCCAGTTTCAGATGCTCCTCCTTTAATTTTATATGCAAAATTTATACTATTTGGAGAAATTTCGTTTATTGTTCTTCCAGAAAAATCAACTAAACTAATTTTTATTGTTTTCATTTTATCACTTATTGTTTGGCCTCCTGTATCCATTCTATTGTAAACCACAATTGATTGTAAGTCTTTATAGTTAACTGATTCGCTTAGATCCAATTCCCATGTACCTGAGTTATCAACTGTAATCATTGAATTATAAACTGCTGTTTGTGAAAAATCACCGATATTTATTATATTATCAATTGCTGAATTTGCTTTGTATTCTTCTGGTGTATATTCGTAATATCCTATTGTTACTCTAATTTTAAACCATGCCCATATTCCTTTGAATGATATATCTGATGCATTTTGAAAATTATTTCCTTCTGTTGACCCCCATTGAGTTATTTTACCATCACTTTTTATTGCTGAAAAAGATAAATTAGTTGCGTAAATATTAGTATATCCACTATCTGTTGGAGCACTAGGGAGATTGCTATCTAAACCCCATGAAACAACTGTTCCATCTGATTTTAATGCAGCAACACCCTGATTATGTCTATTATTGGTAACAAACTTTGCATTTAAAAAATCATTAGTAGTTGGTAGTGATGAATGACTTGGATGTGTTGTTCCACCCGACCATCCTTCTAACGTTCCATCATCTTTTACAAAAATTAAATCTTTTTCATAGACAAAAATAATATCAGCATAATTCGTACCAGTTGGAAGATCACTTACATTCATTCCCCATCCAACTATACTACCGTCATTTTTTAATCCTACAAAACCATAACTAAGTGCTACGATTTTAGTAAAAGTTCCACTAGGAAGTGATGAATGACTTCCACCATATGATGAAGTTCCCCAATTTAATAATGTTCCATCAGATTTTAATGCTACGAATGCGCCAAGATTAACTGCAATTTTAGCATTTGCTCCAACAGTTGATGGAGCACCTGAACTTCCTATATAATTTTTACTTGCCCATCCCCAGTAACCAACTGTACCATCATCTTTTATTGCAGTAAATGATTCACTTGATGCGTAAACTGCAGTATACCCATTATCAGTTGGTATTGGATTATTTGGTCCATTAGTATCATTACCTGTACCACCCTCTGATGATCTACCCCATGTTGCAATAGAACCATCTGATTTAAGAGCACATGCAGCACTATGTGTGAAAACTATTTTAGCTCCAGTAAAGTCATTTGTAGTAGGTAATCCATCGAAATTTCCTTGCTCAAAACTACCCCAACATCTAAGTTCTCCAGTTGTTGTAACTCCAGCAAAAGCATCACAATATTGACTGTAAGGTATAATATCAACTGCTAAATTAGGAAATAAATTTTTATCCATATTTGATGAATGTGCAAAAATAGAACTAAATGTATCTGATGGAGGTGATGCTCCTCTATCATTATAATAAGTACCTCCTGGAGATAATACATCTAAACTTCCATTTTGATTAATTAATATAAATACACTATCATTAGAAGCCCAGTTTGACCAGCCTCCTGTTGTTGGTGCAGTTGCACCATAAACATCACCTATTACATAATATCCAGATCCAGTAGGATCATATTTACTGTTTGTAATTGTAGCAGTGCCAAATGGTGCAATATTAGAATTATCTTTCCACACTTGTACTTCTGATATATGTAATGAATTTTCAGAGTTATCAATTATAATTTTCTTGAAATTTTTATTGGTGTCAATAAATGATTCAGCAGGAATATAATTTGCTAGACTAGGTTCTTCAAAACTTGGATTAGAAACTGTCAAATTTGTTTTTAATTCAAAATTTTTCAATATATTTTTATTATGTTTCCATATTTGTATTTCATTAAATTGTAAAGGTACATTTTTAGTTGTTTCAAATCTAAGTTTACTAATAATAGGATTTTGTGTAGTATTTATATCAGAGTAAATAACTAGACTTTCCAGTTTTGATAAAGCAATTGTATTATTTAATGAAATGTCAATATAATTTCCATTACCTTTTTCTAATGTATATACAGTATTTAAATTTGAATCTGTAAATAAAGAACTTGTATATGTATTTAGACTTGAGTCTTTGATTGTTAAAGTATAATTACCTTGTTGTAAAATATTAGATTGATCTGACCATATTTGTATTTCATTAATATTTAAAGTAGTAAAATTTGTAGTTTCTATTCTTATATTTCTTAATTGATCTGCTGTATAACTAGGCCCTTTATATTTATAAATATTATATGATATATCACCAACTAATTGATTATTATATTGAATAACAGGAATATCATAATCGTCGTATAAAGTAAGTTTTGTTGATTGTTGATTTGATAAATCATTACCAGAATTACCATAATTATAAAACATAATTGCTTGTAAATCATTATAACTAAATGATAAGTCATTAAGATAAAAATCAACATAAATTCCTAATCCCTTATCTGATAAAAAATATGTGTTCATACTACCGTCTGTTATATTGTCTGTATTAATGGATGGATAAGTATCTACTATGTTTTCAATTGTAATTCTAGATACATCAACAGAAATCGTAGATGAACCAGTAACGAAACTATATGATCCACCCCAACTTCCATAACTACTTGAAGTATTTCCGTTTTGAGTAGATCCAATGTAACTACTTTGTCCTGGAAGAACTTTAACAAATACATAATCTGTAACTCCCACAGCTATAACACCTGCATGGACTGCAGCACGATGAATACGTGAATCATCAGTATAAATATCAGTACCCCATCCAGCACTTCCAGATTGTCCAGTTATTAACATTTTATAAACTTTATTATAATTTGCAGTATTTCTATAACCAATCATATTTGATGGAGCTGATATTTCTTCATCATATGCAGGAGTTGGTATATTTTTAGATACATCAAGTGAAGCAATATTAGTATTGGATAACAATGATGCAAATGTTGATACAGAACCAATATCAGGTCCGTCAAATCTAAAAACTTCTGAATTAGAATCTAAATCATATTCATAATTTATTGATCCTTCACTATTGATTAACTGTAAATTACATCCTCTCAATCCGCTAAGATCAGGACCATTATATAATACTACTGATTGAATATTTTTAACATTATAATTAGCATTTAAAGTAACCATACAAAAATTACCTACACTTACACTATCTTCAGCAAAAAGTGTATTACTTACATCTCCATCAATTAAATTTGTATGAGAATTTGTACCAGAAAATCCACTACTACTAGTTGTTCCAATATTAGCAACATTTGAATTGTCTACCCATAATTGTATTTGATCTAATGAAAATGGATTTTCACCAAATTTTCTTACTACTTTTATTTTATTAAAAATATTATAAATTTCTTCTGATGGTTTGAAAGCATTCATTGAAATATCATTTAATTGATTTTGATTTGATGTAGTAAATAATTGAAATTCATTAAATTCTAATGAGACATAGTCTGTTGTTTCATATCTAATTTTTGTTATTTTTGAATTAGTAATAATGGGAGATGAATATAAAACAATACCTTGAATTTCACTAATATTAATATCATTATTTAGTGAAATATCGATATATTGTCCAATTCCTTTTTCAGACATAAAGTAAGTACTTAGACTAGAATCTACAACATTTGATGATACATCAGAACCATATGTTGATGATGCTGTTATTATCGAATTATTTGGAATTACATTATTATTATTAACCCATAATTGTACTTCATCTAATTTTAGTTCAGAATAATTAGCAGTTTCAATTCTTAGTTTTTGAAATTTCTTTACTAATGATGATTCATTATCAGGTCCTTTATATTTGTAAATATTATACGAATTGTCTCCGATTAAGTTATTCCTATACTCTATAATTTTTGTATTATTTTCATCATATAATATAATTTTTGTTTGTTCTTGATTAGATAGATCTAAGTTAGAAACACTTGTATTATAATTGTAGGTA
The DNA here is from genome assembly GCA_002691585.1 of Legionellales bacterium. GTDB lineage: Bacteria > Pseudomonadota > Gammaproteobacteria > Comchoanobacterales > Comchoanobacteraceae. Next base: position 19,145 of record NZIM01000028.1, on the reverse strand, counting down.
ATAATACTCTGTATATCATTGAATCTTACTGATTTTTTTGTGATATCAATATCCACATAATTTCCATTAGAATAAGTAGTAAATTTTCCAGATGTTATGTTTTTATTATTTGCATGAACTATTGAATTATTACTAATTGATCTTGTTCCTTGGAAATGTATTGTATTAAAATTTTGATATAAATCTCCTACTTCAGTACTATTAAGTTCAATTCCATTCCAAATTCTAAAATATAACATGTTCATATTTGGATTATTTTCGCCCCATAATGATCTACCTAAATAATTATAATTTCTAGTTCCAGCTACAATTAGGTTAGAAGTGGTTGAATATCTATATTCAACATTATTGGTATATATTATACCTCCTGAAGGAGTTGCAGTAACAACAACATGCACATAGGTACCATTAGTAATTTGATTATAAGAACTAGAATCATCCCAACCAGATCTATTAGTATATACTGCTAAATAATTGCGAGTACCATATCTCGCTAATAAAAAATTATTTGAACCTCTACTATCTCCAAAACTAAATATTCTTGAATTATTTGAAGAAGTATTTAATTTAAAGTAAAGTTCAACGGTTATGGTTGTTTGTAGTGAAAATTGATCTATATTTGCATGTGGTGATGTTGAATCATCACCTCCTGAAAAGAATGCACCATCAGCTTCAGTAAATGTTACACCATTTTCAAATGTTATTCCTAAATTTGTTCCCATTTGATCAATTATTCTGGTTGTATTATTATTAGTTCTAAAGTCAAAACTATAAGTTGGTTGTCTTACATTATCTAGTCTCCATTCTAATGGTACATTATATGATGATGTAATTATTGATTCAGGATACAATGTTGTATTAATAGTATTTGAAGATACATCAACTCCTATATGATAATCTATAATAAAACTATATCCACGATAAGAAGTCCACCATTGATCATCCGTTCGGGTTGTAACTCCATTTTGAGTAGATCCATAAAAAGCTGTTCTTGGTGGAAGATATGTGATGTATACATAACCTGTTTCTCCATCAGTCAATGCACCTGAATGTACTGCTGTTTTAACAATTGCTGCATCATCTCGATAAACATCTGTTCCATATGTCCAGTATTGACTATCTGATGCATTTGCTGTTACTAACATTTTATAAACCTTATTATGATTTGCATTATCTCTATAACCATTCATACTAGTTGAAAATGGTACCTCCTCATCATATGATGGTTCAGCAGTTTTAGATAAATCAAGAAGAATAGGAATATTAGTACTAGAATAATAGTTAGAAAATGTTGTGACAGAACCAATATCGAGTCCATCAAATCTATAAACATAAGAAACAGATTCTAAATCAGATTCATATTTTATTAATCCTTCATTATTGATTAACTGTAAATTACATCCTCTCAGTGTACCACTAGTACCATTATACAATACTATTGATTGAACATCCATAAAATTATAATCAGTATTCAAAGTAACCATACAAAAATTACCTACACTTATACTATCTTCAGTAAAAGATGTATTACTTACATCTCCATCAATTAAATTCTTTGAATTATCAAGTTGTATGAAGTTTAATGTTCTTATATATACCTGTGGTTCACTATCAGATAGAATATTTGTTAGTACATTTGAACGAGTTCCTGTTGTTGCATTACTGTAATTTTTTCCTTTGAATAATGCCATATCTTCTCCACCGTCAGTATACGTTACTTGGTTAAAATCAGCCATACTATGTGAAGCTACAATAGTGCTATTATTTTTAAGTATTAATTCTTGACCATTTATGTAATTCTGGTGATTCATGTGACCAGGCCATACCCATACAATTCCATCTAATTTCTTATAATCAATTGGTGTACTAAAAACATATTCTAGATATCCATTTCCTCCACTTGAACTAAACCATTGTCCAGTCAATGTATTATTATTAGCATTATCTTCGCTATAGCTACTATAATAATTACTTGCATTTACAGTAGGATTTGAATTTGTTGTTAATGCAATATTAACACCCTCAACCCATACTAGTAATTCTTTAGCTTCCAAAGTAGCACTTAGATTATCAGCTCTAGCTTGAAGACGAACAGTATTAAAAAATATCGCACTATCAGACGAATTAGTAGTTCCAATATTGGCAACATTTGAATTGTCAATCCATACTTGAATTTGTTCTAACGAAAAAGGAGTATATGCTTGTCTTAGAATATTTTCTCTTCTATTAATAAAATAAATTTTGTTATAAGTAGTATTTTCTCTTCCAAGATAAAATAAATTTCCGCTTAAATCAAATGCAAAGTTTCTTAAATATGTCATACCTGTATCTCTTGCTGAATTTCCAGCTGTTACCGCTGAAGTTTGTTGTAGTGGTTCTCCCCATATTCTATATGCTAAAGAAGTTTGACCATCAATTCTAATTAAATTAGTAGCTGCATTTAGTCCAAATTTATAGAAGTATAAATCTCCTTTTAAATCAAATCTTGCTTGACCTGGATATTGCATTCTAACATCAGCTGCAGCAGAATTATCGTATGACCAAAATTGGTGATATAAATTATTTGAATAATTAACAACCCCATAAATATTTCCAACTTCCCATGGATTTCCACTAGGATCAGTGGTTTGACCAAATACAGTACCACTTTGATACAATACTTCAATTCTATATTTATCAATATTAGAAAAATAAATATTTTGAAATTCGTCAAGAACAATATTGTAAATTCTATCTGTTGCACCATTATTTCCAGGAATACTAGAAATAGTATTTGAAGATATATCATATATTTGACAGTCTTGATAACTTTCAGTTTTCCAAATATAAATTTTTCCAAATTGATAGTGTATATTAGAGTTTCTGGGTAGTCCAGTATTTATTATTGATGAATTATAAACACCTGAGTTTGTTGGAGTATGTTCAATTAATTGTGTATGTCCATATACTGTGTAGATAGTACCATTATCACTGATAGTAAAATCATTAACAGGTGATCCATTACTTGCAACTAGTCTTACTGAACTAGATGAAAATATATCCTTGTATACCTGACCAGAACCATACCTTGAACCATATGCAATTCCATTATTATCAAATTCAATTTTTCCGTATGAATGATGAGATGCTGATAATCCATAATATTGTTTAGTATTTACTATCTCTGTACCATCAAATGGCTCAATAAATGATAGATCATATAATGGATTTACATCAAGTTTTCTTACTACTTTTACTTTATTAAAATTATTCCTATCATCACGGGTTAAAATATTACTGTTATCAACCCACATTTGTATTTCATCTAATTGAAATTGTGTATTACTATTATCAATTTCTAATCTAACTTTACTAACAGTAGGATTATTTGATAAAACTGATTTTGGAAAAGCAACTAAAGATTGAATATTAGATAAATCAATATGAGAATTTAGTGATACATCTATTCGCTCTCCTATTCCACTTGAAGTTCTAGTAAATGTATTTAAACTAGAATCTATTATATTTGTAGAAGGGTCCGAACTATTTTCTCTAGAAGTCATAAAAATATTATTTTTTACAATTTCATTAGTTAGACCTTTATTAAATATGTAATTTATTTTTGACATTATAGAAACTTGAGAATAATTTAATTTTTTAAACAAATAATTGTGGTTGAAAAATTAAATTATTTTTTATTTAACTGGAAAAGCCTGTCCCTTTCCATATATCTAATCTTTTAATAGCACCTGAATAATAAGAACCGTAGCTTAAAGAGTATCCTATATGATAATCTTGCGCTGGTAAACTTACTGATATGTCCAAATCTAATTTTAATACTCCGTTTATGAATAATTTCATTTTATTTCCAACTCTAGAAATTATATAATTAGTAGCTTGGTTATCAACAGTAAAATTAACGTCTGTGTCTCCATCTCCAGTAGAAGTTTGTTGGTATCCATATAACTGTATTACATTTCCATCTGATCCTAATAACCATGAATTAGTATTATTATATCCCATACTTAAAATATGAGGTGTTCCAGAAGCTACTGATGTCTGTGTCCATAGAGATATCGTAAAATCATTAGAGCTAAAATCTAAAATAGATTGTGGGATAGTTATATATTGAGATCCTATTAAATGAACACCGTCATTATCAAATCCAGGATTACCAACTAATGTTAAACTGTTTGAAGAGTAAATGTCGGTCAGACTTCTAGTGGAATCTGTTAATATAAATGTATTTGTTGGTTTATCAGGATCATAATGTGCAATTACATTATTATTTTCTGACCAAAGTTGTAATTCCTCTAACCCTAGTTGGATATTATCTGTAGTTTCTATTCTAACTTTTGCTAATTTTTTTACTTTTGTTCCTCTATATGTTATATTAAAGTTTGTGTCTGGTTGAATTCCACTACTCTGCCAAGTTGAAAAATCTAAATTAATGTTTTCATTATTAATTTCAGCAAATAAAATATCTGATACATCATAAAATTCTATTTTTGTTTTTAATATTTGGGAGGGATCATATATTGACGAATTTGTAATAATGGTTTCTATACTTTCTATTTCATTAAATCTTACTGAATTTGTGCTGATATCAATAAAATTACCAGTACCTTGTGTTGTCGAATATTGTGTTTTCGACTCTTCTGCAATTAGAGGAGTAAGTAGGAAATAACTATCATTAACTAATGGATATTGCTTATCATTAAATAATTGAGTATGATTCAAATATTGTGTTACAATATCACCATCAATTTCAGTTGTCCATCCTTGTAGTGTTCTACCATACGGATCATTATCATTTGCTGTCCACCATCTATATTTTGTTGGTTTATTATTTTCAAATCTAAACGTAATTTTTCCATTTGAAGTAGAACCAGTATACCATTTTGTGTTATAATTACCATCAAACAAATTTTCAAGAGTCTGTTGAGAATTTTCTGTCTCTAAGTTTACACCTGTTGCAGATAAGACTGAAATTTCTGTGTTATCGTCATCATAAAATTTAATTTCAGATATTTGTAAAGCAGTTGAATTTCCTTGATTACCATAAACACTATTAATTGTGAATTCTATTTCAAAAATTGTTGGTGTATACACATACAGCTCTACCCAATCAGAATTGATAATATGATCAGAATCAGTAGATATCGTATTAATTTTATCACTTGGTACTTGAGACCATCGGGAGACCTGCCCTACAGAATATCTAACATAATCACCTGTAGTTCCTTCTAATATTACGTAGATTTGTTGACCTGATATATGCAATCCATCAAAATCCCACGAATTTCCAGATGATAATGTAAAATTAGTTGTAGATATATCACTTACTGTACCAGGTACAGCATTAGTATAATCAAATGGATTTCCTGTTTGTGTCCATATTAATTCGTAACCTTGTGTATTAACCATTTTGAATTTATAAGCACCATTGTATTTGTAATTATCTCTTGTACTGGAATTAAAAATTTCATTCATTATGGAATAGTTATCATCAGATTCCGTGTTTAATTGATGATTTTTCATATTCTCTAATGGCGATGATTCACTTCCAGAAGTCCATAAATAAGATGCTGTTTGTCTGAAAACTTTTTTCCATCCATCTGATGAGCTAGTACTTGAAGATGAACTATTTGAAGATGGTATTATATCTAAGCTATTTTTAAAAAGTTTAACTTGATTTAAATTTATAGATACATTATCTGTTGTAACATATCTAATTTTATTAATTTTTGGATTATAGTTATATCCAGTTGAATAAACTACTAATGATTGAATATTATTAACAACTATTGGGTTATTCAATGATACATCAATAAATTCACCAAGACCAACTTGAGTAGAGGCTTTTGTACTTAAATTAGTATCAATCGTATTTGCAGAGTTATCTTGATTTACTGTAGATGATTGAGTGATAACTGATGAACTTGGTAATATGTTAGTTCCATTTACCCATAATTGAAGTTCATCAATAGATAATGGTATTTGGCTATTTGTTGTTGATATTCTAAAATGATCCAAAGTCTCATTTACTACATCTTCATGATAACCTGCTGGACCTTTAAATTTATAATAATTAAATGAAGGACCTGAAATACTGTAAGTATATAGATTATCTAAATTTGAATATAATGTTTGAACATTATTAGTTGTTAGTGCATTATTATTCCATACTCTAAAATATTTTAATTTACCAGGAAGGAAATTACTATTAGTTGTTTCACTACCAAGTTTATAATAATTATATGATTTTGTAATTGATTGTGATGTATAATATCCACTCAAATCACTTAAATCATACATTTGATTGTTTACATAAAGATTAATTTTGTAAGAATCACTATTTGATACAAATACTAAATGATTCCATTGATTAACTACTAATGATGCTGGCAACCAAGCATTTATATTACTAGTATCATATCCTGGATATTGTTCATAAAATCTAACATTACTTCCATCTAAAAATATTTTAAATTCTGAATTATTTGATGGATCAGGCCCAATTGTTGATGTAGGTGTTAAATTTTTAATTTGAGTTGTTGAATCATCATTTGAGAATAAAGATATTAATGAAATTGATGGACCATCAAAACGATGAACACTATTTTGGTTTTGAATTTCATATGTGTACTTAATATTATCGTTAGAATCAATTAATTGAAGTGATAAACCTTCTATCACGTTTCCAAATGTTGGTGATATTCTTGAATAAATTACAATCGCTGCTAAATTTGCAGTTGACATCTCTTGGGATAAAGTTAATAACCAATATTCTGGATCATTTGAATTAAATACTGTATCAGAACTATTTGATGATGCATAACGAGAGGTTCCTGTTAGATCTTCATCAATTGCTTTACTAGCTGATAAATTACTATCATGTTGTGATTTTGCAGTTGCACTTCCTGTAGTTGCTATGTTATTTCCTAAGTTATTCCATACCTGAAGTTCAAAAAATGAAATATGACCACTATGATTATTTGAACCAGTAAATTCAGAAGTTCTTACAATCTTTACTTTTGAAAATATAAAGTTAGTTGTATTATTAGAAGAATCAGTTTGTGTATTACTAAAATGTAAAAGTGTATCACTCGTATCGGTTGTAGAACTTACGTAAAAGTACGTTTCTAATGAATGGTTACTGCTTAATGAAAATGATGGCAATAAAACATTATCATCAACACCATCTAAAGTTAAACCATCTGTAACTGTTGAACTAGATTGACCTCCAATAGTTGCATTTGAATTTGCATTTATAATATCTTTAATGTATAATGATGATTCAATTCTAAAATCGAATATATTACTTGGTGTTGGTGTATTTATTAACCAACTTGGTGGATTGTAATCACGCTTAAATTCAATAAATGGTAAATTTGAATTATCATATAATATTATTTTAACTGCCTCTAAATAAGATAAATTGTAATTATTATCATCATAACTATATGTTATTACTGATTGAAGATCATTGAAAAATAAACCATTAACTTGTATATCTACATATTCACCAGTTCCTTGATTTGATTTAAAATACGTATTTTTACTACCATCAAATGCATTCATAATTGTTCCTGATGAAGATGATACATCATTTATGTAAATAGTTCCATTTGTACCAAATGGTAGAGTACTGAATGTCATTGGATATGATGAATTAACTAAATGATCGCTTTGGAAACTTGAAAAAATACCATATTTACTAGCTAGTGCACTTTCGATATTAATTGACTCTTCTTGTGTTAAAACTTTATTTTTAAATACAATAAAATCTGAATAATAAAACCATCTTGTATTACCAGCGCCAATTATATATTCTCCACCAATAACATAATCAATATTATATGTATGTTGTACTGTGCTTTCAATACCATTTATTCTAAGAACTGATTTATTTGTAACTGGATCTACTGTAAAAACCATAATATAACCATTTGCTGTATCTGCATTTGTAGAATCAATAGATGGGAAATTATGATAACTTATGCCTGATGAAGTTCTTATACCAACCCGATTATAATGGTCAAAAATAATACTACCTATTGGATTTTCTCCAGATATCACGTGATCATATAATGGATACTGATCATTATAAATCCTAGTATACGCCCAACTCATAACATAAGAGATTGATGATAAAACTCTATCTGGTTCTGCTGGAGTAGTTAATTTATCATAATAAAAGTATAATGTTTGAGTATTATTAAGTCGACTACTAGATGATGATATTTGAGGTGGATCACCAGTAGCAGTAGCAGATACACCAGATATTCTATCTGTCCATGATTGAACATAATAAGTATTATTGATATAATTACTAATAATATTTTTTGTTGGATCCCACCATAATGATGCATTACCAAGAATCCATTCTTCCATATTATTATGCGTAAAACCAGATCCAGTTTCTAAACTGGATGTAGCTAAATTAAATGAGATATCATTAGCTGAATTACTTGTCCATACTTGAATTTCACTAAATTGCATAGCGATATCAGCCATTGTTTCTAATCTAATTCTCCTTACTCGGGGATTTGTTTTAAATATATTTGCATATACAACAATTGATTCAACCGAACTTAAGTCTGCAGGTGTATTTAGTGATATATCAATAAATTTTCCTACTCCTTTGTCTAATAAAATATAAGAATTTAAATCACTATCAACTATATCTGACAAATCACTTGATTCAATTAAGGTAGTTTGAAACCTCCAGTTTACATCATTAATGTATACATTTGAATTAGAACTATCGACAAAATTCTGATTAACTTTTATACCTATGTAGCTAACATCCTGATTACTAAAATCATAACTTTTGGTTAATTGTTGATCATATCCTATAGTTTCATTAATCGATGTTATTGTATTCCATGTTATAGCTTGTAAATTATCTACTCTACTTATATTTTCAAAATCTGCAATAGTTCCATTATAAGATATTATATCAAATTGTTTTGGCATATATTGTGAGTTATCAAAAACTCCTGTTAATTGTAAATTATTGACAGTTTTTAATCCATTAGTTTTCCATATTATGTAATATGGAGGATTTATAGAATCTCTATATTCTGTCCATGAACTACTATTATCTGTATAAGTAATTGAAGCATTATCAAACAAGTTCATATATCTGTAACTTTTTTTAATTGCTTTAAAAAGTCTATTTCTAGGTCCAGACCAATATCCAACTGAAGTTGAAAAATAAAAAACTCCAGATAAATCAAAATCATATGTATTAAATCCCCAACTACCACTTGTTTTCAACTGATTACCAGCTTCAGGATGAGTAGTTTGTCCTCCACTTCCGTACATAATTGTACATGTTCCTGTATTACCATCGATTCTATGTAATGTACCATAGTCAGAAAAAAATACGTCATCATTACCATCTATTGTTAACATACCTGGATATAAGAACATTCCATTTTTTATATGTTGTCCGTCTTGATTTATAATTACATTTATATCAGCTGCATAATTAGTATTATCACTGACTCTATCTGATTTAGTTATTGTATATTTTTGACCTACAACCCATGGATTTCCATTATAATCTACATTACTTCCAAAAATTAAACCTGATTTATAAATAAGATCTATTTTTGCATATCCTAAAACTGCAATGTATTGATTACCTTTACTATCTATATCATAACCGTTTACTCTATGTAGATTTAATGAAGAATTGCTTTCTATAGTACCTGATACATCATAAGTTTGACCAGAATTAAAATCATATTTGATAACACCATAATTTTGTTTAACTTGATAAATACCAGATGGGTCATTTCTAACAAATTTCAACCCTCCTCCTACCATTGAAGTACTTATTATAGTTTCATTATATAACGATGGAGTACTTGTAGTAACAAATTCCAATTTAAATGAAGTTATATATTGATTTGCGTAAGAACCTGAACCTGATTGTCTTGGAGTTATTTTTAAGCCTGTAAATGTTTGTGGAGTTGAATATTTAATCATTGTCCATTGGTCTACGGAGTTACTTCCAGCTACCCAAGAGTTACCAGAGTCTAATGATGAGTCTTCATAATTGAATGTAGTATCAGTTAAATTTGATGAATTTTCTCTACTTGCAAAATCTGGATTTTCTAATTGTCCATCAACATAAACACCCCAGTTCATTGCTATAGACGAGTTCCAACTTTGTACAATAATTTTAACATTATTCGCAGTAACGGCCGCAAACAAAGCACTATTGTCTAAATAACCAGAGTTATCAGTATAAAATACTGTTGAGCCATATTGTGCGTTCCACTCTTCTGGAGTTATGCCAGATGTGATAGGTGGTGTTAACATATATAAATTTGTTGGATGATAAACAACAGTGTAATAAACAACCCCACTGTTATCAATACAAAATGACGAAATATAATCCCACTGCCAATGTTCTTTTTCATAATTAACAATATCGTATGATGTTCCTAAAATATCTTTCTTAATTTTATCAGATTCATATTCAACACCATACAAAATTCCATTAGAATCAAAATGCATATCTATAAATCCAAGGGTATTAACTTGTTCAACTAATTCTGTACCATCATAAACATAGTTACCAATGTGTGGACTAGACAAAGAAGAGAATACTCTAGAATTTATTGCAATACCAGTAGATGGTATATCATTTATATCTGAATATTTATACCAATCTTCCCATACATTATAGGATACTCCATTATAATTAAATTGGTATTCTGTACTAATATTATTCTTGGAACCATCAGCTGTACGTCCAGCTTTTGGTACGTAAGGAACTAAGCTTGTAAATGAGGTATCATAAATTGATGATGTGATTGTGGAATTATTTGGATATACAAATTGGGCAGGTGATTTTTGATAATTACCATCAAAGAAAATTTCATGAAATTGCATGTAACTGGTATTATTTTTACTTTTTTTTGTTATTACCCAGTAGAATTTATTTACATAATAAATACTATTTAAATTCTCAGAAGTCCATCCTCCATTTTGTAATGTATTACTGTATGATCCAATTAATCTATTAGTTCCTGTTGAATCAACTCCAATAAATGTAGCTGCTCTAGAATAATCATCTGATAAACTGTGGAATACTGTAAAGTTAATATAAGCTGGAAATTCAAATGCTATCCATTCACCATTAACAGTAACAAGATTATCGCTGCTATCGTAATAAGTTAAAGAATTATTTCCTACATAGGGATATCCGTTTCCATCTAAAGTGCTACTATAAAGATTTTGAGCTATATCTGCACTAGCACGCATATAATTATTAGTTTCGGAATATTGGCCATTTTCTGATGCACTGAACATTCTATGCTCTTTATTGTTGTTATGCGGGAAACTAAATGCGGATGAATATGTTATTGTATAGGTTCCGTTATGAACAGCTAAATCTCCTGTTAAACCAGAAACAGTTTTAGGATTACTTCCCATTGCTCCTCCAAAAATACTTTGCGGCCAATTCATTAAGTTTCCATTATAATTCAGGTAGTTTGTTACTGATTGAGTAGCAACTAATGGAGTAAATAAAGCTGATTGGAATTTTCTATTAGTAATTACATTTTCGCCATCAATCCATAGTTGTACTTCTCTAATATTTAATTGTACATCTTGTGTAGATTCAATTCTTATATTAGATAGTTTTTGTATTAAATTATCATGAGAAGGTCCCTTATATTTATGAATTGAACTGGTTTGTGAAAGTTCTGAGTTATCTAATATTATAAATGGAACATTTGAATCATCATATATTTTTAATCGATATAATTTTTGATTAGATAGATCAGATGCATTCGGATCTCTGTGTGTTACTATTGATTGTAAGTCATTAAATCTCATATTATAAAGATCAATATCTATAAATTCATTAACTCCTTGTAATGTACTTGCCGATGTATCTAAGTTCAAGTCTTGAGCTTTACTTGTTATAGTAATTTTTCTTGCATTTGGATATCCCACAGAAGATAATGATGAACCTGAAAATTGTGAAAAATATAAATTTCCTGATAAATCACTAGTTAATTTAAATGTATCAACACCAAATGATGAATGTTTTAATGATCCATCTTTTCCGTTAAACCACTCAGTTGGGTTTGATGACTGACTAGGTCTAGCTTGTGATAATTGAGTTTGAACATCAGTTGTTAAATCATATTTAATTAAAGCTCCATCAGAATGTCTAATGTAATAAAATAAATTATTATCATCATCTAAATCAAAACCACTTCCTGGTATATTAGACACATTTGATTCAGCTGGAGCTGCATCCAAAGGAGAAATTACTTTTTCAACTGTTGTAAAGTCTGAAGATACAACAAGCATACGTGTTTTAGAATTATTTCCTTCTAATGTATGTAGAATATACAATTTTCCATTTTTATCAAATTTAATACATGTTGGATTGTTTATCATATAATTGGTTGGACTAGATCCAGAAGTTGTCGTATCAGTAGTTGGTTGCCCTACGATTATAGTTTGAGTGTTAAAATCTTTGGAAATTTTATAAACTCCAGTAAAATAATTGGATGTAGTATATAAGAAATCATTTGAGTCAAAAGTCATAGATGTCAAATTTTGAACTTGATCATGTATTGGATTATTAGGACCTTCATCAATAACAGTTGTCGTTATTTTAGTATTAGGATCATATCTTTTCATTCTTGTTTCAGCTTGGCCACTGGCATAATATAAAATACCACTTGAATCAAAAGCCATTGATACAATTCCATTAACAGAACTACTACTATTCCAATCTGTATCCTGTAAATATGATGTTGCTTGAGAAAGATTGTTTACTGGTGCTCTCCAAATTAATCCCCCAATACTATTATTTCCTCCACACCAATAAATAAATCCATCTCTGTAGACTATATCTTGAGCTAATACTAACCCATCATATGATGGATTATCAAAAAGATTATTTATTTGAAAACTTGATATACCTTCATTACCAGATAAAGGAGGTCTTGTATAGTTAGAAGGTAGAGATGTGTTTGTTGATTGTGTTATCGTTCTATTAATACCAAGGTTACTATTATCTTGCCAAATTTGTATTTCATTAAATTCTAACTTTACATTTCCTATTGTTTCAAATCTAACTTTTGATATCATTGGATTGTAATCGTTTTTAATTGTACTATAGTATACTATTGATTCAATTTTAGATAAATCTTGTAGAGTATTTAATGATACATCAATAAATTTTCCTAATCCTTTTTCTATTCTAAATGAATCAGAAACGTCATTGTTATTAAATGAAACATCAGTTGATGATTGATCAGAATAAGTTATTGTATAATTACTTAAATCATGTAATAAGTTAGATCCATCGACCCACATTTGTATTTCATTTATATCAATATTTGAATAGTTAATAGTTTCTAATTTAAAATGGTCCACTTTCCTTCTGTTTAAAACATGAGATGGACCTTTATATTTATAGATTTTATCTGGATTATTACTTCCAAATAATTTAAATTCACCCAAACCAAACCATGTTTTGTTGTTTACTTTAGTAACAACCAAAATATATTGATTATAAGATGAGCTTGGAGAAACATTAATTGTAATTACACCATTATCTCTTAACGTTGTATTATCTGTTTTTGAATCAATTTCTGTGTATGTTGAACCATTATTACTACCATATAATTTCCAACTTAATGGTGTTGCATCTCCTATATTAACACTATTATCATTATGGTTGTTTCTATCTTTTATATAATATTTTGTCAAAGTAATTGTTTCAGGTAATGTAATTGATACATACTCACCCTTAACACCAGTAACTAATTCAGAAGCACTAGAATTAGGTGTACCATCTGAATTATATCTAGGACTTTCATTGGTTTGAGAAGTACCCCAATTAAATAAAAACATATAATAATAATTGTCTTCCCTTTTATCAAAAAGGTTTTTTGGATTATGTGCATTATTATTTCCATTACTTGTTGTTTGTATTGTATAATCACCATTACCATAACTAGAACCATTAACATTTACTGTAAAATTACTTCCATTTGGAGCAGAATTTGAACCAATATCAAGAGTATAATTATCTAATGCATTTTGAATTTCATTAGGAGGATATTCTAATTCACTACCCTGATATTGATTACTATATTCGATAACAGGAATACTTGTTTCATCAAATAAGATTATCTTTGTAGAATCCTGCATAGATAAGTCATTTGCAGTTTCATCTATATAAGTTACAATACCTTGTAAATCATTAAAGTTAAAATATTTATTTAGACTTATATCAACGTATTCACCAATTCCTTGATTTGTACTAACATAAGTATACAGATTTGAATCATTTAAATTAGACAAATCATATATTCCATCTATTGAAGATGCTGAATTATCTGTTTTTGATGCAATATTAGAATTATCAACCCAAACTTGGAATTCTCCTACTTTCAATTTTACATTACTAGTTGTTTGATATCTTATTTTGGATATTGTTGGATTTGTATCATTATGAATTGATGTGTATGCTATTATTCCTTGTATGTTGGAAACATCATATTGAGTATTTAATAAAATATCTATAAATTCACCAACGCCTTTTTGAGTTCTAGCCATAGTGTTAAAACTAAGATCATTAACTTGTGAAGAAACATCTGAACCGAATGTTGAAGATTGAGTTATTATATTATTAGCATCAGATAATACATTTGTATTTGAATAACTATTATTATAATTATGTGTCATTTGATATAATTTCATTGGATGTAAATCAGGAGTATTGAATCCTCCTGAACCTACTGCAAGTATAGTACCATCTGTATTTAAAAATATTTGTGAACCAAAATAATCTTGAAAATCACCATAAATCGTATCTATTATTTGAGTAAATGAATTTCCTTCACGTATATACACGCGTGTTTCTCCTGCTGCATGATCACCATCAGGATTCCTACTTTGGTATCCACTAACAGCAAAAAATTTTCCATTTCCACTTACCCTAACTACTTTTCCAAAATAAACTGGATCATTATCATTTGTATTTGGAATTATATTGCTTCCAACTTGTGTCCACGAACCATCAGTATATTTAAATACACGAGCATTTCCATCATTTGAATCAGCTCTCCAAGCACCCACTATTATTACTGTTCCATCATCATTCATATCTAAAGATATACCAAATTCATCGCCTGCACTTTCACCTAATATAGTGCTTCCTAATTGTGACCAACTACTTGTACCACTATTATATTCATATATACGGACCGATCCTTGACTGGAAGTTCCGTCTTTGTTACTTCCAATTGCTACAATATTACCATTTTGACTTATTGCTAAAAAATCTGTACTATCAGTATTTTTATTAGTCAATCCTACTGGAATATTTGAACCGATTTGATCCCAAGTATTTGTAGATGAGACGTATCTTCTTACTTTACAGTAACGAGTACTTGCAGTATCAGTAAGACCTCCCGAATGAGCAATAGTGGTACCATCACCGCTTATTACACCAGCTCTTGTCGTCTGATCATCTGTATTATCACCAAGTATATTATCACCTACTTGTGACCAATCTCCATTTACATAATCATATACTTGTGCAAATCCGCTTGTATTTGGTGAAGGATAAGGTTTCCATCCTACAAAAATACGTGTTCCATCGTCAGTCATATCTGCGATACTAGAATACGCACTTGCTCCAACTTCACTTGCTTGTGCTTCTATTAATGAACCATAAGTTACCCATGCAGTACCGTTGAATGAATAAGCTTGGATAGTACCTCTACTATCAGTAGTTGGGTCTAACTGATTTGCACCAATAATTTTTAATCCATCAGAACTCATCCCCATTTCTGAAAAGAGTCGATCATTGTTTGCATTAGCTGTTAGTGTCTGACCTAATTGACTATAAGTAGTTGATGACCAAATTCCAACAGGAGTATTGGTATAGCTATTCAATTCTACTCTTTCATTAGTCAATTTAAGTCCACTTGAATCAAAAACACCTCCTGGTTGTTTTAAGCTTAGATCAAATCCATTTGCATATAAATCATTGTAACTTAAATCGGATGTTTGATAATTTATAAAATCAAGATTGTTAGATAAATCAAAAGCAATCATACTTGGATCAACATAATTTGCAGAGTTATCTTGAGTTATTCTAATTTTTTTTAACATTACACCTTTTTGTCCATTTGTACCATCATTAAATGCAGATATTCTTATGTACCTTGCATATTGACTTTCAAATTTTGATAATGCATTATAACTATTATCGTAAGTGTTAACATTCATTTCTGATATAACATTCCAACTAGAATCATTATATTGAAGATTGGTTGCACTTAGATCATAATAAGGTTCATTATTAATTACTGATAAAGAGACATCAGTTAATCCTGATAAATCTGGATTATCGTAAACATAAATTGTATTAAATTCTTTCTTTTCTCCTAAATCAATTATTATATATTTCATTTCATTTTTACCATTCCATAATGTTGTGTTAAATTTATTATCTTTTAATGGAATTTGTAAAGTACTACTACTAGAATCATGTAATATTAATGAATTTGCAAAGAACTTACCACTTGAATCATTTGTTCCTAATGTAGTTAAAAATGGATTAGGTCCATAGTAAATATCTGATGTATCATAAATGCTTGCTCCATTATTTCTATCAGTAATGTTCAAAGGTTTATCTTCTTGGAAAGTTCCAGAATAAATAAATTTATATTCATTGTATGATTGATTTGATGTATCTAAGTAAGTAATGTGTTGATATGAATTACTATTATCATTGTAAACTATTGGACCAATTTGAGTTATAGCTTCACCAAAGAAAGGATTTGATTCTATATTATTATACAAGCTATTTACATCTGAACTTGTTAATACCCTATTACTCCATATACGTAAATGTTTAACATTTATATCACCATTACGATGATAACTATTACGAGTATCAGGTGAACCTACTGCATTTATTGATCTTGTTCCTGTTTCTAATGTTCCTGTAAAAGTATCTGTATATGATTTATTGTTAACATAAATTACCACAGTACCCCCTGTAGACTCATTTGATGATACTGTAACAACATAGTGAACCCATTGACCGTTAGAATGATTATAATCAGAAGTATTAGGTGAAGTAAAATGTTTAGTAGTTCCTTCATTTGTTACTAGGAAAAAATTAACTTGAGTAGTACTATAACGACTTAACCAAAAAGCATCTGTTACAGCGTTAATATCGTTAGCAGCATGAAAGAATTGATCATCCCATGCCATATTTGTACCAGGTTTAGCATATAATTCAATAGTAAAAGAAGTACCGTATGTAATACTACCTAAATCTGCGTAATCATCTAATCCATCAGAAACTAATCCATCACTAACATTAGAAGTAATACCATTCATAAATGTTGCTGTTAATCCTCCAAAATCATCATTAATAGTTGTAGTTGATGAAGTTTTAAAGTTAAAGCTATGTGTTGGTGATGTTATAGCATTTAAATTTATACCGTATATTTTTAATTGTTTAAAAGTTTGGTTATTGTTTGATCCATCGTAATTATGGTAAAATGCTTTTGGAAGAATAGATTGTGGAGTTTTAAAAGTAAATGATGCTGAGCTATTATCAATAATGGAACCAGTTGTTACAGATGAGGTATAATCTTCATTAAATAAACTTGATGTCGATGAAGTATAGGCAGCCCATCCACCACTGTAATGATTTTGTGAAGTATCAAACAAATATCTTATATTTCCAAAATTTTCATATGGATGAAAATCTCTGATAATTGCATTTGGTGAACTAAAAGTATATGTTCCATTTCCATAAGTTTGATTAGATACATCGATGGTTGCAGATATACTTGATTGTTCACCAATTGATGGATTACTTGTGATTGTCATTGAATTTACAATTTGATTATATATCGTATCTCTATTGTTGTATAATTCTGTAATTTCACTTTGATTTAATGCTTTTCCATTATATACTCTTAAATATTTTGATCTTACTTTTCCATAATCATTATTATTAGTTTGGTAATTTCTAGTTCCAATATAATTCAATGTTGTAGTTTTTTCTATATTAAATGTATTATCAAATGTTCTTGTTGTCAATAATGATCCATTAGCATATATTTTTAGTTCTTGTGTTGAATGATTTAAGGAGTATACTACATGTAACCAATTATTCAAATACGAATTAGCATCAAATGTATAACCAAATACAATATTATTCCTTGATCCAGTTGTTGTATTCTCAGTATGGAAGAATCTAAAATTGCCACTAGGTTGATGTTCATGATTAAAATCCATACTTAATACATCATCATAACTATGGAAACTTGTATTTTGGTTTCTTGTAAATTCAAAAACATTCCATCTATAACCAGTAAATCTATCTGCATTATTAAGTTTGAAATAGGTTTCAATAGAAATATCGCCTCCTCCTATTGTAACAGGATCTAATTTAACATAAGTTGATCCCACACCATTTAAATATACTCCATTATTTACACTTGTTGATGCATTACCATATAATGTAGCAGCTACATTATTTACAGAATCGTATACTACTGATGATGATGATACTCTAAAATCCCAATTATATGTTGGTGAAAAGGGAGATTGTGTTAAGGAGGTTGAATATGGATCTGTTGATGGATATTTTTTAGTTCTATTTTCTAAAATATTAATACCATTTGACCATAATTGCATTTCTTTTATAGTTATAGGTGTATTGTCTGACATATCAATTCTTATTTTTTTCAATCTATAAGATACTAATTCACTAGTTATTAATAAATCAAGTGAATTTTTTGATGTATCTAAATTATATTTATATCCTGATGATAACTTTATTTGATTAGTTTTATATGTTGTACTAATTGGAATTTGATCAAATGATGTTATATAATTATTATACCAATTTACAGGTCCAAGTGTTCCTATCCAAACAATAAGACTCGGATGTCCTCCTATTGCAGCTGTATACGTTGTGCTACCATCGACTAATGGTCCTGTATTTAACGGTGCATTTAAAGTAAAAGACTCATATTCATTATCAACAATTAATGTTAACGTAACATCTCCATCATAACTTATAGCTACTCTTCTAGTTACGCCATCCCAAAAATATGGCAATGTTTGAGCAGTTATAG
>NZIM01000027.1 GCA_002691585.1 Legionellales bacterium | reverse complement strand
AAATGTATCATGATCAAGGTATTCTGTGATGTGTTGGGTTAGCTGAAGTCGCTTGATTCCTGCTGCTGCAAGAATGATGCCATCAAAGCGGTTTAATGCATTGATTCGAGTATCAATATTCCCTCTAAACATTTCAACATTTAAATGTGGATATGATTGTTGTAAAAACATTATGCGTCTTAGACTGCTTGTGCCAATAGTACTACCTTTAGGGCAATCTGCTAAATGTTGGTACTTTGATGAAAGAAAGACATCATTGCATTCCTCTCTCTTTAGAACAGCTGCGATGCATATATTGTCGTCGAGTACTGAGGGTAAATCTTTTCCTGAATGAACAGCTGCGTCTGCATTAGAGTTCAATACAGCATGATCAATTGCTTTTGTAAAAACGCCTTTAAGTCCCATTGCATCAAAAGTAGAAGGTGTCGGTGTATCAATTTTGTTAATGTTGATTGCGATATTTTGATTAATGGCTGTTAGCTGTTGTATTACTTGGTTTGTTTGACACAGTGCCAAGTTGCTTTTCCTAGAGGCTAGAGTAATCTTTGAAAACATGTGCTTCATTATATGTGGTGTCTATGCAATGATCAATCATTTAGCTACTAATGATTAAGCCTAAAAAGATTAGGCAGCCAAACCAATGATGGACTTTGAATAAAGAAATAAAATATTGTCTAGGTATAAGTATAAAAAGCATGACTATAAAAGATGACATAATGCCTCCCAGAACCATCCAAAATGGCCATGAAAGCTGTTGTTGGATCCCAAGTATTGCTAACATCGAGAAGGTTAACGTTTCGGATAAAATAATAAAATGCATGGTGTACGCCTCAAGCCACTGAGGGCTAGAGTGGATGTTCAGTTTTTTATCGTCTTTAAAATCTTCTAATGCATAAATTGAATCATATGCCAACGGCCATAATACGGCTGCAAAGTAGATAGGAAGCCATATGTTGATGGCTTGGAGTTGCTCAGTTGCTGCAAAAACGATCGGGATGCTCATTGCGAATGTACAACCTAGCATTATTTGCGGACAGTGAGTAAAACGTTTAGCTAGAGGGTAAAGCCCTGTCATTATCGCACCGACTACACACAATAATCGTGCAGGCATTGGTAACATTAAACATAAAAAAAAGGCGCCTAACATTAGCATTCCAAACAAATTAAGTGCTTGCGGACTCTTTAACGTCCCTTTGGCTAAAGGTCTTTGTTTCGTTCGTTCAACGAAAGGGTCAATGTCTTTGTCAAACCAATCATTGATCACACACCCTGCAGAGCGCATGATCCAGGTGCCAACAATGAAGATGCACCACAGTTTAAGTTGTGTGCCTTTTGTTGCAACCCATAAAGCCCATGAGGTTGGCCACCATAGTAACCAAAACCCAATAGGAGTTTTTAGACGCATTAATTCAAGATAAGGCACAAATAAGCTCATGTCTTAACGGTAACATGAAACCCTTTGATTAGTCATATCTTTTTAGATCGTAGTGTCGAATCATGTACTGAACTTTTTTCACATACCGACCCCCTTGTCTTGAATATGATTTTAAAGTTGGGGGGATAGTATTGATCGATGCTTTATCTTGTAGGTATAAGTTTCTTTGGGCTCTGAATGCTTTGTATGCGTTATGACGATTTAGATTTAACATGTAATCATCAATGGAGTCTTTTTTAGTTGGGTATGATTTCACTGCAAAGAAAGGTTTGCTGAGATTGGGGTTAATTGGTCTTAATCCACATCCTGTTGTAAAACACCATTGACCGAAATATGAGTTCCCTTCCCTTGCAAATCTAGACTTTCCATAGCCACTTTCAATGCCGGCTTGTGCTAAGGCTATACTTGTTGGCACAACATTCACTTTTTCAAGTAACTCTTTTTTACAGCTTTGGTTATAGATTTTACAAGATTTAGCTCGGTATTTCGTTGCGATATCTTCGATCCAGTCTAATTCTTTTGCATCAGTAGTAGTAACCTCAATGCTCTTTATTAATGCGCGTTCTTTCAAAATGGCAGTTTGACTTTCTTTTGCTTCAATTGTCATTGTGTCAAAAAATGCGTCTTGGCTATGATCAGTTTGCGCATGAGCAATTGAGCACAAAATTACCATAGAGAGAAATATCTTCTTATACATATATTATCCTTGTTTTATTGTATTATTGGTTTTTTGCGCGAAAAAGTCAATTAATTTAAGTGGTTTTTAGCTGGGTTAGTTGATTTGAACGTGCTGGTTTCTTTGGGGGTGATCCATTTTGGATACCACAACCACATCGCCATCAGTAAGATACTCTGAACTTACAAAGGCACTTAATGCATCGGATGGATCGTCTGCTTCATAATGTACGGTAATAGGCTCTAACGCATTGTCTACAATCTTATAAATTGTATCATTATCATGCATGGCTGTTTTAGGAATCCGATACAATATTTTTTCTTGGTATTTAAATATTTGAATAGTGACGTCATCACTTAAATTTATGTCAGGAAAATCGCCATGGTTTAAATGCAGCGCTAAGGTCTCTTCATTCTTATTGTGGTAATGGTCAAAAGCATTAAGGGGGAGTTGATGGCGATTGAATACTATAAAGAAATAATTTGGGAACTCATTAATTTCTTTCTTTAAATGCTCGGGAATTTTGAACTTTAGTGTGAGGTCGTGTTTGGGTATGATCTGACAAATTGGAGTATCTTTTGGGTATGTAATGTAAGTATTGAGACGCACATTCTTAGCGGTACCAGCAATTGGGGCTTTGACCAGGTTAATAGTTGTTTTTTCATGGATTTGAATTTTCTTTACAAGTAAATCATCGATGTGTTTTTTTTGAAAAAAGACTACTGAACTGGATGCTCGAAGATGGTCAATATGTTGTTGTCGTTTTGATTGAGCAATGTTTAAGGCCTTTTGATATCGCTTAGCGTCAGTTGCGTTATTAATATTTTTTGCACGTTTTAAAGCGTCTGTTAAGCGCTCAACATTTTTTGTTTCTAGTTGAATGAGCTCTTCGGTACGATGTTGTTTAATCTGAAGTTCTCGATGTTTAGCTTTTTCTTTCTTTAATTGTTTCTCTAAATCTAACATAGCGGCATTGATGTTTTGATGATCCATCATAAATAAGGGGTCATCTTTTTCAATCATTTGACCTTCGTGAACAAAGATTTCTTTAATTTTTCCTTTGAATGGGGTTGAGGGCGTTAGTTGCGTTGATGATTTGACGGTTGTGTATGAAAGATGAAGGGGGGTTGGGGGTGATTTTTCAAGCCGTTGTGCAATTACATGTTGCACGTTTTCTAATGCTTTTAAGTTGGGGCTCTTATAAGCGAACGCTATATACCCACAGATGAATACAATACTAATGAAAAGAGAGGCAATAAGGCGTTTACTCATAACCCTATTAAAAGCATTACAATAGAGATTTGCAAGGAGAATCCCAAAAACTCTTGCCTTGAGAGTATCTTCGTCCTCAGGCACAATAGAATCATGAAGCGAATTGTAAGTGGTTTACAGCCAACAGGACATCCAACACTAGGTCATTTATTGGGAACAGTGCATTACTGGAAAGAGCTACAAGATAGTTACCAGTGTCTTTTTTTTGTTGCAGATTTGCACGCGATCACATTAGAGCAAGACCCCTCAGAGTTGAAGCAGCGTGTAAGAGAGCTCGTGGCTTTTTTCTTGGCCGCAGGCGTTGACACTGAAAAAAGTCTTATAACTGTTCAATCTGCATTACCACAACATTGTGAGCTTGCGTGGATTTTAAATTGCCAAACTGCCATGGGCGAATTAAGTCGAATGACGCAATACAAAGATAAATCAAATAATAAAGATCAGATTTATTTTGGACTATATGCTTACCCTGTACTAATGGCTGCAGATATTTTGCTATATCGTGCAGATACAGTGCCAGTTGGTGCTGATCAAAAGCAGCATTTAGAATTGGCCCGTTTATTAGCAAAGCGTTTTAATCATAAATTTGGTGATGTGTTTGTTGTGCCAGAACCCATGATTGCTGATCAAGGGAGTCGTATTATGTCATTACAGGATCCAACAAAAAAGATGTCTAAATCTGACAAAAATGTAGGCAGCTACATTTCGGTCATGGATAGTAAGGATGTCATTGTAAAGAAAATTAAAAAGGCAGTGACTGATTCTGAGGGTGTAGTATTGTCTGACCCAATGCGCCCAGGCATCACAAATCTTATAGAGATTTATGCATCTGTTGCGGGTTTGGATGTGTCTGAAATAGAAGACAAATACGCAGGTAAAGGGTATGGGGCATTTAAATCTGATTTGGCAGATGTTGTTGTAAACTATGTATCTCCAATAACAGAAAAAATGCAGACATACTTAAATGATCCTCGTTCCATTGATGTTCTGCTTTCAAAGATGCACGTTAAGGCTTCTAGTTTAGCAGACGAGACATTAAATAAAGTGAAATCTTCATTAGGTTTGTTTTGAACTTGAAATCACGGTAACTATCTAAAGGACTAAATCACGTGTCACATTCTTGGTTGTTTTATGATGTAGAGTCATCTGATTTAAATCCAGTATTTGGACAGATCATGCAATATGCTTCCATTCGAGTTGATGATCAATGGTGTGAGGTTGATCGTACAATGTTTTATGTTCAATTAACGCATGATCGAATATTGAGTCCAGAGGCTATGCTGGTCCATCGAATCCCTGTTGATTATGATGGGTCATCGTATAACGAGGCAAAAGGCGCAGAGATTATTCATGATCAAGTGAATACGCCAAATACATATAATGGTGGATATAACACATTGGGTTATGATGATGAGGTCTTGCGTTTTACCTTTTACAGAAATTTCTTGGACCCGTATTCCCACGGATTTAGAAATGGATGTCAGCGTTTTGATTTGTTCCCTATGGTTTTATTATTTTATTTTTATAATAGCACCGTGATCAAATGGCCAAAAAAAAGTAATGGTGCGCCCTCCTTTAAACTTGAGCACATTAATGAGGCAAATAATTTAGCAACCGGTCAAGCACACGATGCCTTAGTTGATGTGAGTGTCTGTGTTGAGCTTGGGAGAAAATTATTCTCACAGTCTGAAACCTGGAAAGAAGGGTTATCTGCATTAAGCCAGAGATATTTTCCTGAGAAGCTCCATGTGATGTTGGATCCGAGATTCGATATGCAAAAGAGATTTGGTTCTGTTGTTTGGAAGCTTGGAGACCATGTTGTGTACAAAAACACGAGTTTCTGGGTCAGGATGGATTTGATTGAGTTTGAGTCGATAGACGATGTAAAAAAAACCATGGTAAAGAAAAGAGCCGGTGATACTCGAGTTGTCATTGCCTTAAATGAGAGTATGGCTGATAACTCTATAGTTGAAAAAAATAAAAACTGGCTTGAATCCAATCAATCCTCTGTAGATGCGTACAGTCGAAGCTTAACAACTCATATGTACAGCATGGTGCAAAATTTAGATGTGGATGCAGGTTTATATGCACATGGCCCCTTTAGTCCAAGTGAACAAAAAGGAATCCAAATGTTCAAGAAAGAAATTGAACGTTGGGAGGAAATCGTTAAAGATCAGCCCCCTCGTTTACAAAAAATGATGTTTCGATACATCTGGCGCCATCATGCGGACCTGTTGGGTAATCAGCATGATGTCAGTCTATTAGAAGATGTTCTCTCTGTTCGGTTTGGTGTTAAAGATTTTCGAGGCCGGGTTCGCCCCTCTGCTTCACAGGTACTTGGCAGGTGTGAGGCATTAATTGCGCAATCAAGCAATGCAGAAGATTTGGCGCTTCTTAGTAGTCTAAGGCGTTACATACAACTTTACTGTTTAGGAGTTGCAGATGCCGTTTGCGTCTAAGCATTTAGATCTAAAGCCCTCAAGATGGCTATATGTTGTTTTTGTTGTGGTTGCGCTTGTATGTATCTTCGTTGAAGGTGGGGGTTTTAGTGCTGCGCTTGGCTTATTCTGTCCATTGATATTGGACATTGTAGTGCGAAAAATTGCCTTCCCTAAAAAGAGTGCAGAAAATGCACAAATTTTTTACCGATTATGTTGTGCAGAGGGTTGCAAATGGTGCTTGTTTGCCCTTATGCTGTATATATTGATTCATGTTGCTGATGGTTTTCCACTAATTTTAGGGTTGATCATAGGACAATTTATATTAATTATTCATAATTTTGTATGGCTAAAGTACTAACAAGTAAAGAATACATTTTACATCATCTTGAAAATTGGCAGGTATCTCTTGGACAGGGAGATTTCTGGACACTCAATGTGGATACGCTTTTATTTTCAGTGTTAATGGGGCTGATTGTTGTGGGAGTCTATTTGTATTGTGCGGCAAGAATAACATCTGGAGTGCCCTCTAGGCTGCAAAGTTTTGCAGAGCTATTATTTGATTTCGTCAATACACAAATTAAAGATACTTTTGGCCACGAAGATCGTTTTGCTGGTGCGCTGGCACTAGTCATTTTTACATGGGTTTTCTTAATGAATTTCATGGATTTGATTCCGGTTGATTTAATACCTCAGATTCTACATCTTTTTGGTGTCAATTATGTCCGCGTCGTGCCTACAACAGACATGAATATGACCTTTGCGTTGTCATTAACTGTATTTTTTATCTTGATAGGCACTAATATTTACTACAAGGGCTTTCTTGGTTACGTTAAACACATTTTTAGCCACCCGTTCCCTCCACAGTTTATCATCACAATTCCCATCAATTTTTTTCTAGTGATTATTGAGGAGTTGGCGAAACCCATATCACTGTCTTTACGGTTGTTTGGAAATCTTTACGCGGGGGAGCTTATATTTATTTTGATTGCGACTTTACCATGGTATGCAATGATTGTTCCCCAGTCTATTTGGCTGATTTTCCATATTCTTGTCATCACATTGCAGGCTTTTGTTTTTATGATATTAACAATTGTATACATCAGTATGGCAAAAGAAACACATTGATTTAACTTTAAAGGAGAGAAAAAATGGTAGACATTTCACATATTCAGGTCGCAGCTCAGATCTACAGTATTACAGCAATTGCTGTTTGTGTACTTGTGGGGTCAGCAGCGTTCGGCACAGCTATAGGCTTTGCGCTTTTAGGAGGACGCTTCTTAGATGCTGTTGCAAGACAACCAGAGCTTGCTCCAATGTTGCAGGTTAAGATGTTTATTGTTGCTGGTTTGCTTGATGCAATATCAATGATAGCAGTAGCCGTTGCATTGTTATTTACATTCAATAATCCGTTTGTTTCTGCGATCACTGCATTAATTCAGGTTAATTAATGAATATTAATGTCACTTTATTCATTCAGGTATTTGTGTTCTTGGCGCTCGTCGTTGCTATCATGAAATATGCTTGGCCTCAGTTTGAAGAGGCTCTGAATGAACGAGCTGATAAGATTTCTAAAGGTCTGGCTGATGCTGAGCGTGCAGCTTATAAGCTAAAGCAGGCTGACGAAGAGGTCGAAAAAATTATAAAGCAGTGTAAACAGGAAGCAAAAGTGATGCTTGATAAAGCGCGGTTGAATGCTGGAAATATTATCGATGATGCAAAACAAAATGCCACGAAACGGGCTGAGCAGATGATAGAGGAGGCAACGTTTGAGATAGAGGTTCAAAAGAACATTGCTAAAGAAGCGCTCATGAAGGAGATATCTGAGTATTCAATGCAAATCGTAAATAAAGTACTTGTTAAACATGTTAACACCAAAATCAGTGACTCTATGATTCGAAAATCGATTGAGGAGGAGATGGCGTGATACGCAGTCAAGCCAGACCTTATGCAGCTGCGTTAGCAATGCTTATTAAAACAAGTGCCAGCCAACAAAAATGGTTTAAAGCGCTTGATGACTTTATGGAGTTGATGTCTCTACCTGCGATACAAGTTATGAATAGTGATCCTCGTATCACAGATCAACAACGGCTAAAGGTATTCAAAGCGGCCATTCAATATGATGGTTTTAAGTCATTTTGGTCTTTGGTTACAATATTGATGGAAAATAAGCGGCTGGCTGTAGTTAGCGAAATCAAAGCTGTTTTGAAAGAGCTGTTGTCAACATCTCTCAACACAGCGTATGCTGATGTGCAGGTTCCAGCTACACCTTCAAAAGAGGTGTCTCAATCGGTAGAGGCTTGGATAAAGAAGCAGTACGGTGTTTCAAAAGTTGAGATTCAGTGGAACATCGAGCCAAATATGGTCGGTGGACTTGTTCTCGAAGTGAATGGTCAACAGTTAGATGGCTCACTTCTAGGGCGATTAGACAAAGTTAAACAATCATTAGGGGTTGAATAATGGCAATAAATGCAACAGAAATTAGTAATTTAATAAAAGAAAGGATTGATGGAATAGATCTCTCTGAAAAAGTGCAGACCATTGGTCATGTCTTGAGTGTCAAAGATGGGGTTGTAAATATTTTTGGTTTGCAAGATGCCATGAATGGAGAAATGTTATCACTACCAAATGATGTAACAGCCATTGCTTTGAACCTTGAAAAAGATTCTGTGGCAGCTGTGGTGCTTGGAGATTATTCTTCAGTGAAGGAAGGCGATACAGTTAAATGTACAGGAAAAGTCTTAGAAACGCCTGTCGGAGAAGGTCTACTAGGGCGAGTTGTTGATGCGTTAGGACGACCTGTAGATGGTAAAGGTGATCACAAATGTAAACAATACATGCCCATTGAGCGTGTTGCTCCAGGAGTGATTGAACGTCAGTCGGTCAGTCAGCCTCTTCAAACAGGTATTAAGCCTATTGATGTAATGATTCCAATTGGTAGAGGCCAAAGAGAGCTAATTATTGGGGACCGTCAAACTGGTAAAACAGCCATCGCCATCGATACCATTATCAATCAGAAAGATTCGGGTGTGAAATGTATTTATGTAGCCATTGGTCAGAAAGCCTCATCAATTGCCAATATTGTACATAAACTTGAAGAGCACGATGCACTTAAAAATACAATCATCATTGCAGCAAACGCCTCTGAATCTGCAGCAATGCAATATATTGCGCCCTACGCTGGATGCGCTATTGGTGAATATTTTATGGATCAAGGTGAGGATGCATTGATCGTTTACGATGATCTGTCAAAGCACGCTGTTGCTTATCGTCAAATCAGCCTTTTATTGCGTCGCCCTCCAGGCCGAGAAGCATTTCCTGGAGATATTTTTTACTTGCATTCTCGTTTGCTTGAGCGTTCAGCACGCGTAAATGTCGACTATGTACAGAATATGACAAAAGGTAAGGTGAAAGATAAAACTGGTTCATTGACAGCTTTACCAATCATTGAGACCCAAGCAGGTGACGTTTCAGCATTTGTACCGACCAATGTGATTTCAATTACTGATGGACAGATTTACCTTGACACTGATATGTTTAATTCGAACAAAAGACCAGCTATAAATGCAGGTTTATCCGTATCTAGGGTTGGTGGAGCTGCGCAGACCCAAATTATTAAAAAATTAGGAGGTAATGTTCGATTGTCTCTTGCGCAGTTCTATGAGTTAGAGGCTTTTGCTCAATTTGCATCTGACTTAGATGACGCTACAAAACAACAGCTTGAACGAGGTCAGCGTATTACTGAAATGTTGAAGCAAAAGCAATTTAAACCTTATAGAGTTGCTGAAACAGCTTGTATCCTTTTCCTTGTATCTGAAGGATACGTGGATGAAGTGCCTGTTGAGAAAGTTGTGGATTTTGAATCAGATTTTATTTCATACCTTCATCAAACTCAAAGCCAGTGGCTGAAGAAAATTGATAAAGAGCCAAAGCTCAATGATGAGTTTAAAGAGCAATTTGAAATAGCTGTGCAAGACTTTAAGAAAGGGTATGCAATTTAACGATTATGTCAAACCTATCCTCGATTAAATCAGTCATAAAAAGTACAGAGAAGACAAAGAAAATTACGTCTGCAATGGAGCTTGTGGCTGCAAGTAAGATGGCAAGGACGAAAAAATCTATGCAACAAGCGCTACCTTATGCACAAACAATGCGTCGATTAGTTTCTGATATCGCTGGCGGTAATCCGGAGATCACTCACCCTTTTTTCGAGGAAAGAAAGGGTAAGAAGGAGCCATTATACTTTATAATTTCAAGTGACAGAGGATTATGTGGATCATTAAATACACAGCTTTTCAAAAGCCTTTTAGAGCATATGAAACAAAACAATGCCAAGAAGTTATGTATTATGGGCAACAAAGCTTTACAGCTATTTAAGCGTTTTGGCGGTGAGATTATTGGTTTTAAACGATTTCTAGGCGATGAGCCTGATAGTCAAGAAGTTGTCACTTTAATGTCAAAGGTCGTTGATTTATATTTGAACAACGAAATATCAGAAGTGTATCTGGTATTTAATGAATTTGTAAATGTGATGACTCAAAAGCCTGTAGTTGAGAGGATTTTACCAATTGTACCAGATGAACCCTCAAAAGTGCTTTGGGATTATATTTATGAGCCTGACTGTGAAACACTGATGGGTGAAGTAGCAAAACGATATTTAAATGCAGTTGTTTATGGAGCGTTATTAGAAAACATTGCTTGTGAGCAATCTGCAAGAATGGTTGCGATGAAAAGTGCAACAGAGAATGCTCAATCATTGATTGAGGAATTAAATTTAGCTTACAACAAGGCGAGACAAGCTGTAATTACTACAGAGTTGTCTGAGATCATTGCTGGAGCTGACGCGGTTTAATTAAAAAACTAGGAGATAACATGGCAATTAAGGGTTATGTAGAAGCAACTATTGGGCCAGTGGTCGATGTAAAATTTGAAGTGGGCCATACGCCAAAAGTGAATAGTGCCTTAAAAGTGGAAGGCGAAGATTTAACCCTAGAGGTACAACAACAACTTGGTGATTCTGTTGTTAGAACCATCGCAATGGGCCCTACCGAAGGATTGAAAAGAGGCTTAAAAGTAATCGATACAGAAAAAATGATTGAGGTGCCTGTTGGAAAACCCATGCTTGGTAGAATCGTGGATGTGCTAGGTCACCCTGTCGATAAAGCAGGTCCTATTAAAAGCGATCAGTACTTACCAATTCATCGACCTGCCCCTAAATTCACAGACCTTGCTGTGAGTCAAGATCTACTTGAAACAGGGATCAAAGTGATCGATCTTTTATGTCCTTTTGCGAAAGGTGGTAAAGTTGGCTTGTTTGGAGGAGCGGGTGTTGGTAAGACCGTTAACATGTTGGAGCTGATTAGAAATATTGCGATTGAGCACAGTGGTTACTCCGTTTTTGCAGGTGTTGGTGAAAGAACACGTGAGGGGAATGATTT
>NZIM01000026.1 GCA_002691585.1 Legionellales bacterium | reverse complement strand
TATACCGTGATCGGGTTTATCGTTTTTTGGTATTGCCTGCTGGCATTTATCAATACTTTATGACGGTTTACCCGGCCCGGTTAAGTATGTTTTAATCAGTAACCCGCCCGGGGTGGTCCCGGGTGGTTTTTAAAATCACTAGCAATTGAGGCATTAAATTATGAACGCAATCACACAATTACACCCCGCCGAGTTTCCCCCGTTAACTAGCAAAACCGGTTTTACTTGCAAGGCCGAGCCGGTCTATATGCAACGCCGAAACGATGCCGGGGAAATCACCGGGGCGCAACCTATCGCCGCGCACTCAGTAATCCGCCGCACCGATAACGGGGATGCGCTGGGCATTACCGGGGACCGGTACACCATCGCGCACAATCAAGGGATTTATGAAACGATCCAAAAGGCCGCCCGGGATGCATTGCCCGCCGATCAATTGCGGGGCGTTACGCTTTCCGAGTTTGCCAGTTATGGGGGCACGTTTACCCGGTTTGAGATTGCATTTCCCGGGTTAACCGTACCGATCCGGCAATATGCCCGCGATACTGAAATCCAATTCAAAATTTCAGTAGTTAACGGGTTTGCCGGTAATAGCGCCGTGCGGGTTATGGCCGGGGCGTTTGACCTGATTTGTACAAACGGAATGTATCTCGGCGAAATGGATAAGGCCGCCGCCCGGCACACTGCCAGTTATACCCCGGCCAAGTTTGCCGCGTTTATCGCCGGACAAATTCAAGAATACTCGCAACGCGCCCGGCTTTATCAACAATGGGCCGTGACTGAGTTTAGCCGGGATGATTTCGGCACCGTTCTAGAATCCGCCGGGGTGTTTTCAGAACGCCGCCGAGAAGCTTTACTTGATCAGTACAGCACCGAAGCCGCTAGCCGGGGGCATACACTGTGGGCCGCGTATTCGGCCGCTACGTTCTACGCATCGCATAATTCGGACCGGTTCGGGGTCCGGGGTTCCGCCACTGCTGATAACGTGGCCGCAACGTTAACAGAGCGCGAAGCCGAGGTGGCGCGGTTTGTTGATAGCCCGGCTTGGCGTAATGTTGCGCGGGTGGCCGCATGAGCCGCCGGGAAGCGTTAACGGGGGCCGCCGTGGTGGCGGTCCTTTTAATCGCTTTCGGTTTAGCTGGGTCCGGCGATTATGCCGAGGCCGAGCGTATAGAGGCCGAGTATTGCGAAATGGTCCGGGATGGGTATTGGCCCGCATACCGGCCCGAAATTAACTGCAACCAATAGAGGTTCACTAGCATGGATATTTACCGCAAACAATTAGCCGACGCCGGGATCAATAGCACCCGGGCGTTAGAGATAGCACTAGCCGTGGATAAGATACATGCGGCTCTAAGCCGGTCCGATAATCGCACCCGCCGGGTAATATGCGAAACGCTACCGGCCGCCGTGGCGTTGGCAGTAGGGTTTGGTGAGGCCGAGGAAATGGCAACCGATTTTCAGGGGGGCTTTGTCATGAGCGAACGACGGGAATGCGAAGTTTGTCAGAACCTTCACGACAATGAATTTTCTTTGACTTGCACCGCCTGCGATCAAGAGCGGGAAAGCGGTGACCTGAAGCTGGAGGATGAATGAAATGGCGACCCATTTTCAGGGGGGCAAATAGGGTAGCGATTAAACACCACCCGCAACGATTAAGACCCGGCCACGCGCCGGGTTTTTTTTGTCCCGGGTTTCGGCAGCATATTGCAGCGCATGCCGTAGACGGCCCGCTGCCGGACGTTAGCCCGGGGGTATGTCCTACCATTGCCCGGGTGATAGCGTGGCGTGACGGGGTTTACGCGGGACGCTATGCCGTATTGATACACCCGGGGCACCCCCGCACCCCCAAAATAAAACCGTAAACGCGGGGCCGATGCCGCAACCGGTGCCCGTAACATGGGGTTATGGGGCCGGGGTTGGTTTGTTTAGTGTTGCCAATAGGTTACGCCCGGCAGTTTTTTTTCTAGTTTTTTTCCGGGAATATTACGGGACCGGGGCCGGGTTTGTTTGAGAGCGCGGCGGATGATCTAGACCGGGGCAAAATACGCTCAAACCCGCGCCAGTACTGGGTTTCCGGCCGATCAGACCCCCCTACCGGAGTGCCACCCGGGGGGGTACCCGTTACCGTATACAGCTACGACCTAATTTTGGGAAATTGGTACTGTAAAACCGGTTTTGGCCGGGATGGCTGCAGCCGTATATACGATCTTGCCCGGGACGGTTTTAAATACAGTGTAAATACCACACTCCCAATAAGGTTATTAGTTAGTGTCAATTTAAGTGTGTAACTACTACTTTAAGATTGCATTAGTAAGTCTTTGTTTCTATGATCGGGCACATAAAAGCTGGGGGTGGGCAGATGAGCATAGCTACAGATGTCCTTTATGGGCATAAACCCGATGACCTTGTTGTTGAGAACAGAATAGAAACCGACGACGAAGGGAACATCGAATTAATAACGAGTCTCTACTATGTGGCGGGTGGGCAGGATTACGTCCACGAACCCGTAGAAGTGAAAGTGATCTTTGATGATCTCGTAGTGGATTACTGCAAAAACGAGAATATCAAATATCCCCGTGAGTACGTCCAGAGCCTGTATGACGTAGCTTCTTCTTTGGAAGAAGGCGCTGAGAAGTGCCGTAATGCAGCTTACAAGCCAGAGATGGCTATGATGGACTACGTTGACATAATAGATTTGGAGCCGGATGAAGAGTTCTTAGACGCTACAGATTATAGAAATCTGCTGGGTCTAGATATCCGTGAAAAATAAAACAGATGTCGGCCGTATAGCCGATTTAGATGCGATCCTGAAAGGATCAGTCTCTGAGTACTATGTTGCCTCTGTGATAGCAGGCTATGGCTACGAGATAGCCATTGTCAAAGGAATAGGCTTTGATCTGTTAGCAATCTGCCCGGAGACGGGTAAGACATATCGGATAGAAGTTAAGGGGGCGAGTAAGCCAGCCAAAACGCCTAATCAAAAGCCCAGACTTCAGTTTCACGTTAAAAACATAAAGGCTAAGACAACCGATATTGTAGCGTTCCACTATCTGCCGACGGATGATCTGATATTCTTTCCTGCCTGTTCTATAAGAGATAATCAGACAACAGTCGCAATAGAGATTGATACCGGGTTTAAAAAAGACCCGTACCAATCTTGGAAAGAATGCTTTGAAGTGCTGGAGGGGTCGGATTAGGGGGTGGATATATATAGACCCCTCTGGACCGGCAAGCGGGAGCGTACACCTAAAATTGGGTTTTGCATAGCCCCTTTTGAAAAAAAATTTAGAACAAGAAATAACTAGTGTTGAATAGTGACACTTGTTCGTGCTATAACAAAGCGAGAGGGAATGTCGAATCCCGTCAATTTAATTTATGTGAGGGCGGCTGTTGAAGCAGCTACAGGCATTGAGGTGCCGTTAGAGAAGCTGAAGCAGTACTTGCTGCAGGAAGGACTAATTACGCCTTACGAAGCAAAGCACAAATGTCCGATATTTACTGGCTACGGCCCGTATTATTCAAATGAGGACTTTAGCGTAGATGAAACGCCACTCCTCTTACAGGACGACGTTTTTCAATAAATTTCATTAGGTAAAAGGATTGTCAAATGAAGAAAGCGAAATGTGGAGCATCTAACCCCGCCTCTGGTTCTTCTAAGAAAAAAACCATGAATTACGCCTATGGCGGCATGCCTAAGAAGAAGGCCGTAATGGGCTATGGCGGTATGTCAAAGAAAAAGAAAAAGTAACAGTGGCAAGCACTAAGAACGTTAAGCGGTCCAAGTCGGGCCGCTTAGAGTATCGGGGAGAAACGTTTTCTGGCTACAACAAGCCAAAGCGTACCCCGGACGGACCTAAGAAGTTTGCCGTACTGGCTAAAAAAGAGGATCAGATCAAGCTGGTCCGCTTTGGTGATCCCGACATGCGGATCAAGAAGAGCAACCCGGAACGGCGAAAGAACTTCCGGGCACGGCACAATTGCGACACCGCTAAGGACAAGTTCACAGCGCGGTACTGGAGTTGTAAGAAATGGTAGATAGCGCCAAAGAGTACACCGAGAAACAGAAGCTGTTCCTAGAGGCCCTGTACGATCAGGCCGGAGGGGATATCCGTACCGCTATGCGTATGGCCGGGTACTCGGACACTACCAAGATGCAAACTGTAGTGGAGGGCTTGAAGGACGAGATCATTGCTCAGTCCGAGCTTTTGCTGGCAAGCAACACGCCAAAGGCCACCTATAGTATTCTCAACGTTTTGAATGATCCTGCTCATTTGGGTGCAAGAAATGTAGTTTCTGCTGCGCGAGAGATATTGGACCGTGCTGGCGTAGTAAAACGGGAGAAGATAGAAGTCAGCGGCCCGGAGTCTGGTCTATTCATTCTTCCCCCAAAACAACAGGACTCCGAGCCGGATGAGCAACGAGCAGAGTGAAACTAAAGAACTTGGCTGGCCCGATAAGCGTCGCCCGCATGCGAAAGCTAAGATCCCTTACGGCTACAGGGCATCT
Organism: Legionellales bacterium; assembly: GCA_002691585.1. Lineage (GTDB taxonomy): Bacteria > Pseudomonadota > Gammaproteobacteria > Comchoanobacterales > Comchoanobacteraceae. The sequence continues at coordinate 13,586 of NZIM01000026.1, read as the reverse complement.
GAGGGAGATCCTTGTGTGCTTGTTGTTGATACTGATCTCCTGCCTATTATTAATGAAGCTTTTGATCATTTGGATTCTGGGTCTTCTTATAGGGAAGCAGCGGCTTGGCTCTCTGCTAAAACAGGGGAAAGCATTAGCCATCAGGGTATCGGAAACCTCTGGAAGCGTCACAGATCGACTAAAACAACTCGTATTAAAGAGCTAGATGCTAAGAAAAAGAAAGCACAGCCTAAATCCAAAGAAGCGCGGCAAGTTCAACAACTTAAGCGCAAAGAAGCGGCAGCCAAGCGCAGCCTTACCCGTACTCAGCAGAAACTAGATAGTTTGCATGGTGGGGACGGGGAGGCCCCAGAAGTAGGAAATGACAGTATTTCAAGCTTTTCTGGTGGCTTAGACTTTGAAGCCAGCAAGCAACAACAGCGCGAAGTCATCTTTGAACCTAATCCGGGGCCGCAAACAGAATTTTTGGCGGCACCAGAAAGAGAAGTCCTCTACGGCGGAGCAGCGGGCGGAGGCAAGTCGTATGGCTTACTTGCAGACCCACTCCGATATTTTGGAAACACTAACTTCAACGGCCTCATCCTCCGAAGAACTAACGACGAACTTAGAGAACTTGTCTGGAAATCACAGGAACTCTACCCGAAAGCGTACCCGGGAGCGAAATGGCAGGAGAAGAAAAGCCAATGGATCTTCCCGTCTGGTGCCAAGCTATGGATGACTTACCTAGAACGTCCTGAAGACGTACTTCGTTACCAAGGTCAGGCCTTTAGCTACATTGCTTTTGACGAATTAACGCAGCATGCCACCTCATTTGCGTGGGATTACATGCGTTCTCGTCTCAGAACCACTGATCCTGACCTACCTTTGTTCATGCGGGCCACGACAAACCCGGGCGGACCCGGTCATCAGTGGGTAAAACGCATGTTTGTGGACCCAGCGCCCGCCGGAAAGCCGTTTGATGCCACCGATTTGGAAACTGGGGACGTTATGAAGTACCCAGAAGGGCACGAAAAGGCCGGTAAGGCGTTGTTTAAGCGCCGATTTATCCCTGCAACGCTAAAAGACAACCCACATCTGTTTTCAGACGGGTCTTATGAGGCAAATTTGCTGTCTTTGCCAGAAATGCAGCGTAGACAGCTACTTGAAGGCGATTGGGCCATTGCTGAAGGGGCTGCATTCCCTGAATTCAGACATAAAGACCACGTTATTGAGCCATTTGAGATCCCAGTGGATTGGAGACGCTTCAGAAGCTGCGATTTTGGCTATTCGTCGTATTCAGCCGTCCATTGGCTGGCCGTAGACCCGGCGTATGAGACGTTGATCGTCTACCGAGAGCTATATTTAAGCAAACACACGGCAAAAGACCTCGGCAGAGCTATAATGGACGCCGAAGTGGGTGAAAAAATTTCATACGGCGTGTTAGACTCCAGTTGCTGGCACAATCGGGGTCAAATTGGCCCAAGTATTGCCGAAGAGATGATAAGTATGGGATGTCGCTGGCGTCCTAGTGATCGATCTGCTGGTGCTAGGGTTGCGGGAAAGAACCGCCTACACGAACTTTTGAAGGTTGATCCAGAGACAGAAAGTCCCGGGATTGTAATCTTCAATAACTGTCGCCAGTTAATCGCTGATTTACCAGTGATACCAAGCTGTCCAAAAGGTAGCGACGATATCGATGTTCGGTATTCTAGCGACCACGCTTACGACAGCATTCGATATGCCATCATGTCCCGTCCCCGGGCGATGAGTCCGTTTGAGGAATGGGGAAATAAAACCGTGCCGACTTATCGGCCTGCCAGCGTTAAATTTGGGTACTGATCATGGGAATAATTGAAAAACCAGACGTAAATGAAACTGATGGTCTTGTTACCGCGTTACAAGAAGACGGAGATGCGGCAGAGCAAAATGCCATGTTTAGTGGCGTTGTCGGTTGGATCGAAGAACGATTTACAAAATCGAACGATATCCGTCTAAACGACGAAAAAAGGTGGCTGCAGTCTTACCGTAACTACCGGGGACTGTACGGACCAGAGGTTCAATTTACCGACCATGAGAAAAGCAGAACGTTTGTTAAGATCACGAAGACAAAAGTCTTGGCGGCATACGCCCAGATCGTGGACGTTCTCTTTGCTGGGTCTAAGTTTCCGATTGGTGTAGAAGCCCCTATTAATAGTAAGGGTATTCCCGACGCAGTTCATTTTGATCCTGCTGCACAGAAACTGGACATTCCTTCTCCTTCGTCTCCGCGCAACGAGATCAAAGACCGATTGGGTGCCGCGACAGGTAAGCTGGAGCGTATTGATGATCAGCTTCAGCCCGGTCCCGGCATCTCCCCCTCGTCGTTTACTTATGAACCGGCGAAAGAGTCTGCCCGAGAAATGCAGCAGCGAATACACGATCAGCTAGACGAGTCTGAAGCTAGCAAGCATCTACGCAACGTTGCTTTTGAAATGGCCTTGTTTGGGACAGGCATCATCAAAGGCCCCTTTGCGTTTGACAAGGAACACCCGGCTTGGAACAAGGACGGCGAGTATGAGCCTCGCATGGAGACTATTCCTCGCGTAGAGCATGTTTCAATTTGGGATTTGTATCCTGACCCTGAAGCACGGTCTATGAACGATGCCGAATACATTATTCAGCGCCACCGCTTGAACCGTAGTCAACTGCGTAATCTCAAGAACCGCCCCTACTTTCGTGGGGATAGCATCGAAGAAGCAATCGACATTGGTTCTAACTATATAAGCAAATATTGGGAAGACGCGTTGGAAGATAACGAGATGCAGCAAGATCGCACTCGTTTTGAAGTTCTAGAGTATTGGGGTGTGACGGACGCGGAGACGGCCGAGCAAGCAGATTTGGATTTGCCTGCCGAGCTTATGGAGCGTGATCAGATTCAGGTAAACGCTTGGATTTGTAACGGCCAGATCCTTCGTCTGGTAATCAATCCTTTTACTCCCGAGCGCATCCCTTTCCACGCCGTGCCTTATGAAGTTAACCCCTACTCCTTCTTTGGTGTGGGTGTTGCTGAAAACATGGAAGATACGCAAGACATTATGAATGGCTTTATGCGTATGGCGGTAGACAATGCTGCCTTGTCTTCCAATCTGTTGATTGAGATTGACGAGACTAACTTGGTCCCCGGCCAAGACTTGAATGTTTACCCGGGTAAGGTCTTCCGCCGTCAGGCGGGCGCACCCGGCCAAGCTATTTTTGGAACTAAGTTCCCGAATGTCACCAACGAGTGTCTGATGATGTTCGACAAGGCGCGGCAGTTGTCGGACGAGTCTACTGGCATGCCTTCCTTTGCCCACGGCTCCACGGGAGTTATGGGAGTAGGTAGAACTGCTTCTGGTATGTCTATGCTGATGGGTGCGGCTGCTCAGAATATTAAAGCAGTGGTACGCAACATTGACGATTATCTTTTGTCTCCGTTGGGTAGAGCGTTGTTTGCTTTCAATATGCAGTTTGCGTTTGATGAAGAGTTAGCCCAAGCCAATCTTTACGTAGTGGCCCGGGGTACTGAAAGCTTGATGCGTAACGAAGTACGCTCTCAGCGTTTGCTGCAGTTTATGAATTTGGCGTCTAATCAAATGACAGCGCCATTTGTGAAGTTTGATTACATCCTGAGAGAAATTGCTGCGTCTATGGATCTGGACGAAGAAAAGATTCTTAATGATCCGAGAGAAGCAGCGATACAGGCCGAGTTGTTGGGTCAGATGCAACAGGCTGCCGGGGGCGGTGCAAACGCCCAGCAGCCAGCGGACGGCATGGACCCAACCGGCGGGGGAGGAGCAATAGTTCCGGGTTTGGCTCCAGAACCCGGCGCTCCCGGTTTTACTGGTGAGGGAGGTGGTGCGAATAGCCCTCCCCCTCCCCCGGCCCCTGAAGGAACTGTCCAGTGACGGAAAAGGTATTTAAGCAAGTACTCCCGCTCGTTAACGATCCTGAGAAGTACAGCTTTCTTTGCGAGTATGTGAAGTACCGGATTGAGATGCTTCGTAATTACATGGAGACGGAAGTTGATCCCTCCAAGCTGCGTTACGTCCAAGGTCAGATTGCGGAGTTGCGTAGGTTTTTAACCCTTCAAGATGAAGCCAGAGAAAAGTCGAGGTAAGGAACATGATTGAGGAAGAAGAAGCGCGTAAAGGTATTACCACAGAAGCTGGCAAAGATATGGCCGATAAGCGTTTTCAATTAGACGAGGATGCGGCGGATCTTGATGGAGATGGTCGTTTAAGCTCTTATGAGCGTCAGCGTGGCGAGGCTATTCAAAAGGCAATGATGGACGACGAGTTTCCAGAAATGTATCACGGCGGATTGATGTGTGGCGCGGAAGAGCCAATGGAAATGGACGAGCCTGAGACGCCAGAACCACCTCCCGGCGCTTTACCTGAAGAAGTTGCGGACGATATTCCGGCTTTCTTAAGCACTGGTGAATTTGTGTTGTCTGCTGACGTAGTGCGTTGGCATGGCCTTAAGCACATTATGGAAATGAGGGATGAGGCAAAAGAAGGCCTCATGGCGATGGAATATGAAGGTCAAATCCAAGAAGTTGAAACCGAGGAATATGATGGCGAAGGAGCTATGGACTCCGAAGTATCGTATGAAGACGGTGCCAGCGAAGAAGGGGTCGAAGAGTTACTCGCGGAAATCCCAGCCCCACCCGCTGAAGGAGACATATTAGAAACTGCAGTACTGTCCGTAGCTGAGATGGGTTCGGAAGATATTGAAGATGATTATTACCCCAGCAAAGAGGGGCAGTTTTCTTTCATGCCAAAAGTTAGTTTTGCTTTAATCAAGTAGAGGTAAATATGGCCGCCAAAAAGAAGAAAGCAAAGTCGAAAGTAAATGCTGCTGGTAACTACACCAAGCCGACGATGCGTAAGAACCTGTTTAACAAAATTAAAGCCGGTTCAAAGGGCGGAAAAAGTGGACAATGGTCAGCGCGAAAAGCGCAAATGCTTGCCAAAGAATACAAAGCGAAGGGCGGAGGTTACAAAGACTAATGGCTCTTAAAAAATCTCAAAAGTCGCTGAAGAATTGGACGAAGCAGAACTGGCGTACCAAGTCAGGAAAGAACAGTACGCAAGGGCCGAAAGCTACAGGTGAGAGATATCTCCCAGAGAAGGCAATTAAGTCTCTCTCTTCTAGCGAGTACGCCGCCACAACTCGGAAGAAACGGGCCGACACGAAAAAGGGCAAGCAGCATTCATCGCAGCCCAAGAAGGTCGCCAAAAAGACAAGGAGCTATAGAAAATCGTAATTGCGTGGGAACGGGCTACCCGCAAACCTTTGATCTACTGATCAAACTACTTTTCGGCCCCCTCTATATTTTTTTAAGGTGATTATAACATGCCAAAGTACAAAGGTGCGTATAAAGAATTATTGAATGAGGAAGAAACCCCTCAAGTTGAAGAAGTAGCTGCTGCTCCAGCACAAGACCAAGAAGAAGAAACGTTTAAAAAACGTTATGGTGACCTGAGACGGCATATGCAAGATTCTTTAAAAAAGAAAGACCAAGAACTTGCGGAAATCAAAGCACAGCTAAACGATGCCACAAAGGCTCAAATTAAGTTTCCTAAGTCGGAAGATGAAGTAGCCCAGTGGGTTAAGAAGTACCCGGATGTAGCTAAGATTATCGACACCATTGCACAAAAACGTGTCATGGAAGGCGTTGAGATGGCGAAGGGTACGGTGAACGAAGCTAATGACAGGGTAAAAGAGCTTGAGGGTAAGCTTAAACGTACTGAAGCAGAAAAAGTTTTAAAGTCTATTCACCCGGACTTTGACAAGATTCGTGCCGACTCAAAGTTTCACGATTGGGTTATGCGGCAGCCTCAGTATATTCAAGATGTTCTGTATAAAAACAATACAGACGCGACTGCGGCGGCCCGAGCAATTGATCTGTACAAGGCGGATCGGTCCAAGTCCTCGGGATCAGCTAAAAAGTCGGCTGCAACATCCGTTAAAAATTCTGGACAAAGTGCTGTTCTCGCCAATGGGAAGACACGTTTTTCAGAAAGTGCTGTGGCAAAAATGTCTGGTGCTGAATACGAGCGAAACGAAACAGCAATTATGGAAGCGATGCGTGACGGTACCTTTGAGTACGATTTAAGCGCAGGCGCAAGATAAGGTATTGCTAAAGCACTAGTTGGTGTGTTATAACAACATCAATTAGTGCTTTTTTGCACTTTGCAGAGCCGCTACGGCCCACCTCTGCGCTTAACAGTTTCAGAAAATAAGGTTTTAGAATACCTGATTTCAGAGGCCCTTAAGCTCCGAGTTACCTTGGTCGGTACCAAAATTTACCGGGGTAGCAGCGTAGAGGTTTTGACACCCCCTGAAAGCCAGCCCTACAGCTAAAATTTTTCTGATCATTTAATCGCACTTAGTTTTAAGTGCTTGTTTTTATTTGATTTTAGGAATTTTAATTATGGCTTTTGGAAGCGCAGGCGGTTATAACAACCTCCCCAATGGGAACTTTTCTCCCGTAATTTACAGTCAGAAGGTACAAAAATCCTTCCGTAACTCTTCTGTTGTAGAAGACATCACTAACACTGATTATATGGGCGAGATTGCCAACTTTGGCGACTCTGTTCGTATCATCAAGGAACCAGAAATCACCGTTTCTAGCTACTTGCGCGGCACTTCCGTAGCTGCTCAAGATCTGTCCGACGCTGATTTCTCTCTTGTTGTTGATCAAGCGAACTACTTCATGTTCAAAATCGACGACATCGAAGCGGCTCACAGCCACGTTAACTTCATGGATCTTGCGACTGATCGTGCAGCTTTCCGTCTGCGTGACACGTTTGATGCTGAAGTTCTCGGCTATCTTGCTGGTTGGGAAAAGAACAACTCTGGCGATTGGATTCGTCGTACTGCAGTAAACGGCTCTAAGGCTGACACTACTGCTGACAACGATGAATTGCTGGCAGCAAACAAGCTCGACATCACTGACTTCGGTGGTACCGACTTGGGCGTTCAGACAGAGACTACTTCTATCCCTGTTGCAGCAAATGGCGGCTCTGGTGCTATTACTTCACCTCTCGCTATTCTCAACCGTATCGCTCGTAAGATGGACGAAGCTAACGTAGACACTGAAGGTCGTTGGTTCGTAGCTGATCCTGTCTTCTTTGAGATCCTGATGGATGAGAGCAGCAAGTTTGTTGATAACGATTTTGCTGGTGGACAAGACGCTGGTGACATCATCCGTAACGGCCGAGTAGGTTCTGCTCTTGTCCGTGGTATGCGTGTCTACAAGTCTAACAATCTGCCCTTTATCGGAACTGGTTCAGGCACTTCTGCTTCTGCTGGTTCAGAGACAAACTTTGGTGTGATTGTTGCTGGTCACGATTCAGCCGTCGCTACTGCACAGCAGATCGACAAGACTGAGTCTTATCGTGATACAGCCAGCTTCGCTGACATTGTACGCGGCATGCAGCTTTATGGTCGAAAGATCCTTCGCCCAGAAGCTCTGTTCACTGCTTGCTACAACCAAGCGTAAGACGGTATGGGAGGGGCCTACCGGCCCCTTCCTTCTTTTTGAAGGAATGATATGAGTACTTATCTCTCACTTACCAATCAGTTGCTCCGCAGGCTCAACGAAGTTGAGATATCCCAAGCGGATTTTTTGGTTACGAGGGGTGTTCAGTCAGTTGCTAAAGACGCTATTCGTTCTTCTATTGCCCACATTAACCGGGCAGAATTTGAATGGCCTTTTAACGCTGCAATTCATTCTACGACGCTTGTTGTCGGCCAAGAAGAATATTCGTGGCCTCAGTATTTTAAAGTTGTAGATTGGAATAGTTTTCAGATTCAGAAAGACGACACGTTGAGTGTTTCTAATAAGCATCTCTCGCATATTTCTAGGGATTCTTATTACAAAGACTACAAGGATGCGGACGACGATGCCGGAGCAGTTGGCGTAAGTTGTCCGACGTTTGTATTTGAAGGGCACGGTAATGGTTATGGTGTAAGTCCATCACCAGATAAAACCTATGCTCTGAAGTTTCGGTATTACTTAAATTATACGGATCTTGTTAATCATGATGATGCAACCCGAATACCGAATACTTATGACCCTGTGATTATCGAAGGTGCGCTGTACTACATGTACACCTTCCGAGATAACTTAGAAGCTGCTGGATTAGCTTTGACGCTTTTCCAACAAGGCATCAAGGAGATGCAGAGCATTTTAATTAATAAGTACGACAGCATTCGCGACACTCGGGTTGAGAGAGTAGTACGGGTAATTAGGTCCGTAGCGTAATGCCAGAACAAGTAGATTCAACAAAGGTTATTTGTGTTGGTGGTCTTAACTCAAATGAAAATCATCTCCAGCTTTCTCAAGATTTACCGGGGAGTGCTGTAAGATTGGTTAATTATGAAGTCAGTCTTTATGGCGGGTATCGTCGTGTGCAAGGCTATAAAGTCTATGACACAAGTGCGCCTGCGGTTGATCCGACTGGCGCGGATGGGCCTGTCCAATCTCTGACGTTCTTTAGAAACGACAACACCTTTTTGACAGAGTTATATGCGACTCGGGCAGTGAAAAGCTTTGAGTTTGTGGCAACAGCGGGTCAAACACAGTTTAGTGGTGCGGATGATAATAGTCGAACGGTAGACCTCCCTTTCCCTAATGATATTAGAGTTACGGTCAATGGGGTCCGAAAATATTTAAGTATTGATTTTGCTTCTAGCACTGCTGCTGTAGTTTTTATTAATGGGTTGTCTGAAGGTGATGTCGTAAAAATCGATCCGGCCGAGTACTGTTTTTATAAACATTCTCTTGGTTCTTGGAATAAAGTCACACTGCCGACAGGGGTTAGAAGAAAGAAATTCTCGGGGACTTTGACACAGTTGCCGTGCAAAGTTCGGTCTGTCCAAAACAACTTTGGTTCGGGCAATATCATTATTTTTGTTGATGGCGTTAATGAACCGCTTATTTACGACGCTACTACATGGAGTTTGATTACCGTTGCCGGTGCGGGAACATCGAGTGATCCCGGCGGAGCAAATGCATTGGTCCAGCCTGCTCTAGTAGATGTTTTTGAGGGCCATGTTTTCTTTAGTGGGGATCGCCAAAATGATAGTGTCCTTGCTCACTCTGCTCCAAACAACCCTTACGATTATACTGCCGCCTCTGGTGGCGGTCAGCTTACTATGGGTTTTGATGTTGTTCAGTTTAAGGCGTTTAGGGGAGATCTTTTTGTCTTTGGTGAAAGCCGCATTAAGAAAGTTAGTCCCGAGATCACCGCTGGTTTTGTTCAAGAACCTGTAACTAACAACATTGGATGTGTTGCCCGAGATAGCGTCTTGGAAATTGGTGGTGATTTAGTCTTCTTGGCACCAGATGGATTGCGTCCGGTTGCGGGTACGTCGCGTATTGGAGATGTTGAGCTAGAGACAATCTCTAAGGCCATACAACAGCTTTTAAAAGATCTTGGTTCTGTTCATGACCTCAACACTCTTAATGGTGTGGTAGTCCGATCCAAATCTCAACTGCGGTACTTTGTAGGGGATGACTCAACCAGTGCTGCAGAAAGCCAAGGAATTATTGGCGGTTTGCGCTCTTCAGACCAAAGGCTTGGTTGGGAATTTGGAGAGTTGCTTGGAATTAGAGCAAGCTGCTGTACTAGTGATTATGTCAACGGCGAAGAGTTTGTTCTTCACGGCGACTATGACGGTAATGTGTATCGTCAAGAAAGCGGGACTACTTTCAACAACCAGCCTATCTTGGCCGTGTACAGCACCCCATTTTTAGATTTCGGTGACCCGGGTGTTAGTAAAGTATTGAAGAAAGTCGATACTTTTATCCGGGCAGAAGGCCCCCTAGAAATGAACATCGGGGTCACGTTTGATTGGAATGACCCAGAAACTGCGAAACCCCCTACCTACATAGAAGGTGTGGAAGGTGCGCCGGTTGTTTATCGCGGCATAAACATCAACTACGGCGGAGCAGGCGTTGCCTATGGTGGTAGCGATAAGCCCGTCATGCACACGAATGTGCAAGGTTCTGGGTACGCCGCACAAATTAATTATGTTTCTCTCGGTGACTTTGATCCCTATTCAATTCAGGGCTTGGTCGTTGAGTACACGACGGCAGGACGGCTCTAATGGCGGGATATACTAGGCAATCTGTTGCTGACATCATTAATGGTCAGTTAATCACAGCCCCTCCCCTAAATGCGGAGTTCAATACTCTTGCAGCAGCTTTTGATGGCGTTACTGGACATACCCATTCCGGCGCTACCGGGGACGGTCCTAAGATACCGATTGCTTCGTCCGTGGTTGGCTTTCTCGCCCCGGATAATGGTGGTGTAGGCGGTAAGAATAATACGACGGCTACTGTTGATCCTGATGTCTTAAATGACAATACGCAGGGCTACGCCCCGGGATCTATCTGGATTAACTCTACTACGCAGCGTTACCACGTTTGTACGGCGAATGGCACAAACAATGCTCAGTGGGCTGAAGTTACTATCATCCCGCCTAACAATGTTATTACGCCAAAGCTAACGAACAATGTTGATCTCGGAAGTTCTACAAAACAATTTAAAGATCTGTATGTAGACGGCACGGGGCACATTGATACGCTCAGTGGTGATGATGCCACCCTAACGAATAATCTAGGCGTCGGCGGCACAATCACAACGGGTAACGCAACCGTGTCAGGCACGGCTAATTTGGGTAATTCCGTAACAGTTGGCGGGGGTGCAATTGATAACACTCCGATTGGTACGACGACTGCTCAAGGGATTATTGGTACTACAATTCAAGCGACTACGGCATTTAATGGCCCGCTGACCGGCAATGTTACCGGAAATGTAGTTGGAAATTTGCAGGGAGATGTTACCGGCAATGTTACCGGAGATCTCACAGGTAACGTTACTGCTACTTCTGGTACCACTACGCTTGCTAATGTGTCGATCACCGGCTCTCTGGACATGAACTCAGGCACGGTTGGTACTGTTACTAACCTGTCTACGCCCCAGAACCCGGCAGATGCCGCGACCAAGCAATATGTCGATACGTCTATCCAGAACGTGATCGACACGGCCCCGGCCGCTCTTGATACGCTGAATGAGTTGGCGGCTGCTATTAATGATGATGCTAACTTTGCATCTACCGTAACGAACTCTCTGGCCCAGAAAGTTTCTAAGAATGGCGACAGCATGTCCGGCATTCTTAACATGGGCAACAACAAGGTTACGAGCCTTGCTGCACCTACGGCCACCGGGGATGCCGCCAATAAGTCTTATGTTGATACACAAGACGGAACGCGAGTTGCCAAGTCTGGCGATACGATGTCCGGTAATTTGGACATGGGCAGTAACCGTATTTCAAATCTGGCGAGTCCTTCGACGCCCACGGACGCTGCAAATAGATCTTATGTAGATAGTATCTTAGGCTCGGCCACAAATGCCGCGTCCAGCGCCTCACAGGCTTCTGCTTCGGCCGCATCTGCCGCTGCTAGTGCTTCGGCTGCAAGTTCTTCACAGTCTGCCGCTGCGACTTCAGCGGGGGCTGCTGCAACTTCTTTGTCAACATTCCAAGGACTGTTTTTAGGCTCTTACGCTACGGCCCCGTCTACATCTGGGGTTACTGCGGGAGCTATTTATTACAACACAACAAGCCAAGCATTATTTATTTTATCTGGGGGAAGTTGGGTTGGTGCCGTCTTTAGTACGGGCGGGGCCATGTTCGGTGTTAACAACCTGAACGATGTTGCGGATGCTGCTATTTCACGCACTAATTTAGGTGTGTTGGGAATTGCAAATAATTTAAGTGACGTAGCAAATGCAACAACAGCCCGTACTAATATCGGGGCGCTGGCACACGATGCGAATCTACAGTCTTTTGTAGATACGTTTACGTTACCAACGGTGGACGGCGATGCGAATCAAGTTCTTCGTACTACAGGTGCGGGAACTCTTGAGTTTGGAACCGTGTCCGCTGGAGGCGGTAGTGCCGCTAAATATACAATTTTTGATGCAACACTTACTGACGCTGTCTTTAAGTCTAGCTACAATATTACCACGGACAATTTAACAATTACCGGGAATTGGCAGGGGTTTTCCGACCCAGATACTATTCTGCACGTTTCCGACATTCCAACCATTGGAAGTGACGGGAGTTATTTTGAAACGGATACAACCCTGACTGCAGGACATGCTTTTTATCAAGTCTTGTATGTCTCGGATGGTTCAGATGTGACTGTTTCAAATAACGTCACCGTTCAGGGCTTCGGCATAGCACCGGCACCGGGTGAGTCTGCAACCCAAGATGCGGTTAGGTCTACGGGTGAACTCATGTACTTCGGAACTGATTAAAGGGCAATAAAATGGCGTCAAGAACTTCACATTTAGTTAATCCCGAAAAAGGCGTATTGCTCTATGAAAATGCGGGAACAAAGGCCGAGTTAATTTCGGTACATGCCGTATCCCATGATGGGACGAAAAATCCTGCGTTATCGTTTGCTATTGATACGAACAATAGCCGCCCATTAAATTTTGAAAAATCTCTTTATTCTCTTTCTGCCAGTATTACTGCTTCGGATAGGCTGGTAGACCTTGACTCTAGAAATAACGGCAAGGCTCCTATTTATGATAGCGCAAATAATACTTCTCTTATGGGAAGTGCTTCTGGACCGTTTGCTAGTGGTACGCATTGGCCCAATCGTTATTTAGCTGTCGATCCTTGGATGACTGTGAAGCCTTCAGAGTATGGAAATGCTTCGGACAGTGTTTGTAGTCTTTTGACTTGGAGCACATACAACAATAGTTCATGGTATTACTATGACAATATTCTTGATGATCGCGCAGGAGCCAGTAACCCCGACAATTATTATCACTTTTTTAATTCTACCAATAACGTTAGCGGCCAAACAGCTGACCAAGGTATAAATTATTATGACCGGGGCTGGGCAGCAGATCAGTATACCAATATGTTTATGGGCTGGAATAATAATGCCTACATGTCGTTTGGCGGTGTGTGGAATGGAACGGGCTACGGATCGAGCAATAGAAGCTCCGATAGTTTTCTTTATCAGCGATATGGTACTGGTTTTGATAGTCAAAGCTATGAATCCCAGACTTACTCCTACTCCCCCCTAATTTATGCTGATGGGGGTGTTTTTGTTGTAAATTTGCGGAGATATAACAGCACTTCAGCGTCTTATGTGCATATTATTCCCATCCGATATTACTTTGGTGATTTGCCTTCGGATAAGGCTTCTATGACACTAGCCGCTAACCAACTTTATCTAGATGGAGGAAATAATTATAGTCAGCCTATTTCCAACAACTATAGTTGGGGTTCCTATTTTTATACTCCTTATGGGGCTTATCAGTGGCATAAGTACAATAAAGCAAACGACAAGTACTATTTTTGTTTTAAGAATTCAACCGAATCCAACGCCGGTATTTGGGAATGGGAATGGGTCGATATGACAAACAGTGCTTCTGTTTCCTACGGTGCAATGTCCAACCTAACGGGCAACGGGCCGGCCGGAAATACTTATGAAAGTTATACCGTAGGCTCTTGGCAAAGGGTCGCAGATTATCCTCTAGATTCAACAACGGCTA
>NZIM01000025.1 GCA_002691585.1 Legionellales bacterium | reverse complement strand
TTGGGACGGTGATTATACCAGTCCGGGTTTCATTTTTGATAATGTTAATATTGTTGCGTGGCAACCGTTTAGAAATTATAAACTAGGTGACATTGTTCAATATAGATCATCTAATTATACAAGTTTGCGTACACATACTAGTGGACAAGAATTCAATGCTAATAACTGGACAGTCTTAGATAGCGAACCTAAGAAACAATTGGTTCCAAACTTTGATTATAGAATAAATCAAATAGAAGATTATTTCAATGTAGATAGCGAAGGTCTTGGTAAAAGCCAAAGAGATCTTGCTAGACATACTGTAGGTTATCAAACTAGAGAATATTTAGAATCTATTGCAGAAGATCCAATTACACAGTTCCAATTGTATCAAGGCTTTATTAGAGAGAAAGGAAGTAAAAATCCTATTAGTAAAGTTTTTAACAAAGCCACTAATAGTGTTAATGGTATACAGTTAGATGAGCAGTGGGCATTTAAAGTTGGAACACTAGGAGGTGAAGCACAATCTTATAACATTGAATTGTCACTAGACACAGATCAATTTAAGGTAAATCCACAGCCTGTAGTAATTACACCTGAAAAAGGAGATTTCTTAGATAGATATTATAGAGTAAATCAAAGCAACTTTGATTATGCTCCTATACCTTATACAGATAATATCAATCCTGTTACAGATAATGCAACGCCTACACAAACAGCAGGGTATGTAAAGTTAGGACAAACAGAATATGTTATTAAACATTTTTCAGATATTAGTACTGAATTAGATGTTAACACAGTTTCTAACAACGAACATATATGGATAACATTTAGTGGACCTACTTGGACAGTAAAAAGAATTAATGTAGCATTTGAATTACCTATACTTTCAGTAGTGCAAGAAAATACAACAGTAACTATTGACTTTGGTAAACGTCATACTTTTGCTGTTGATGATTATATCGGTATTAAGAACTTAGAAGATATTTCAGGGTTCTATCAAATTACAGCAAAAACTAATAACACAGTCACATACGAACTTTCAGAGAAAGCACCTAAAGCAGATTATAATACTAGCACAGCAGTATATCCTATATATTTCTCTGATGTTAGATATAATTCTTACAATGATATAAGTGAAGAAGAAATTGCTTTACTCCAGAATAAATCTAAATTATGGATTGACCATAATGGCGAATTGAAATGGGAAGTAGTAGAAAAGAATAAAATTTATACAGACAAAGAGATTACCAATTATGGTTTATCAGAACCAATAAGAGTTGGTGAAAAAGTTCTTTATAATCCTACACTTAAACAAGTGTTTGCTAGTGCAACGGCTACGCCGCGTGTAATAGTATATTTAGAAACAGAACAAGGTCTTTCTGTTAAACAAATTTTACAACCACCAGATGCATTTATTGATGGCAACATCAATTCATTTGGTTTAGAACTTGCTATTAGTCCTGACAGCAAATGGTTAGCAGTTGGCTCGCCTAAAGCAACAGGTATTAGTAGCAATTATAGAGGCGAATATAACCCTTACGTAAATTATGGTATAGGACAAATTGTACTATATTCAGGTAGGTTATGGAAATCAAAAGTTGATATTGCAGCAGACGGCAGCAGTATTAACATTTACTCCGAAGATTGGGAACAAGTTAAATCAATAGAAGCAGTTGAGTTTGGTTCCAATGACGGAGAAACACAAATGGGTAGTGTTACATTATATGAATGGACACTGAATCAATGGAACTATAGAACAACATTGCTCAGCCCACGCTTAGATGCGTTTGAAGAATTCGGACACGCAATAGCAATTAGTAAAACTGCTACAGGTTATAATATGGCAGTAAGTGCTCCAGGATCTTTACACGCTAAAGGTAGAGTATGGTTATACCATTATACTGAAGCAACAGGTTGGGAAACAATTCAAAACACGAACTATGTCGGTGAATATAATCCGGGCGAAATATTTTTTGAAGGTCAGATAGATAATGATATTTTAACTGTGAAAGATATGGGTGATAGTACACCTATCGCAGGCAAGTTAAAAAGTGGTGCCAGTGTTACTGGTGCAGGAGTATTAGATGGAACATATATTCTGGAACAGCTCGATTGGCCTGTTTCAGATGATGGAACTGTCCATACCGAAAAGGGTGGAGTCGGAACTTATAGAGTTTCAAAAAATCATACTACCCCTACTGAAAGTGTTAGAATGCAATCCAACTATTTTTATCCGTCGGGTTCAGTTGTTACTTACAATGGGAAGTTTTGGCAAGCGCAGTATGATACCTACGGTGATGGCAGTACAATTAGTATAGACTCTAATGAGTGGGCACAACTTGATGCAGTTGCCACTCAGGCATCGCTGCCACAATCCGTTGCATTAGAAGATGATGGTTCTAGTTTATTTACAGGGTTGCTTACCGACGGACAGGTTAATGAACTAGTAATGAATGGCACAAGATTTGGCTCTTCGCTGTCAATGAGCTATGATGGTAATGTATTAGTTGTTGGTGCACCAGATGCAGACAACCAGTTCTTCCCCAACTATAAAGGTGTGTGGAGACCGGACTATGAATACATTCAAGGAGATGTTGTAAAATATCAAAACGCATATCATAGATTATCAAACATTGGCCCATCACAGGTACCGCAAGATAGTACAATCAGAAGTTATAATGAAGATCCAAGTAATGGTTATCCTTGGGTAGATGCAGGAGATAGTACACCAAGTATTACAGGTAAAATGTTTGTATACCGAAAAGATACTAGTGGTAACTATAACTTGGCACAGACTGTTGCTGCTGATAACTTAGATAGTTTCAATGATTTAGATCAAGCACACCCAGACATAATTGCAGCGGGTGATAAGTTTGGTTACGCTGTTGCAGTAGATTACTCCGGAAACAATATTGTTGTAAGTAGTCCTCAAGCAGATATTAACTATCAAAATCAAGGTAGTGCTTACATATTTGAATACAAAAATGATTCAAGTGTGTATGAATATCGTATTACGCAGAAACTTGAAAGTTTTGAAAAGTTTCCGAATGAATTTTTTGGACAATCGATTTGTATTAGTCCTAACACAAGTGTAATTGCAATCGGTGCAAACAATAGCCCGTATGTGCAAACAACTATATTTGATAATTCTCAAACGTCATTTGATGAAAACCGTTCAACATTTAAGAACTTTAGCGGATTTACAGGTAGTGTTTATGTGTTTGAAAAGAAAGAACATACATATTATCTAACTGAAAAACTTGATGCCGATTTATCACTTAATGAATCCTTTGGGACTTCAGTAAGTTGTGAAGAAAATGTTGTTGTAGTAGGATCACCTGATTACATAGCACCTATTACAGAAGATAACAACATTGTTTTCACTGGTAATAAAGTTGGTATGGTAAGACTATTTAAAAAACCAGATGGTGTAAGTCCACTTACAGTAATTACAGAACAACCACAACACATTGACCTAGAACAAATTAAGCGTATAACACTTTATGAAAAACAAGATGATGTTAAAATACAGGATTTAGAATTCTTTGATCCTGCAAAACTAAAAATTCTAAATCGTGCTGAAAGAGAAATTACATATAAAGTACCATTTGACCCAGCAGTCTACACAATAGGTAATGATAACGTAACTGTTGATGCAGAAATTTCTTGGAATAATGGTAAGAATATCGGTAAACTTTGGTGGAACATCTCAAATGCTAAATGGATTGATTATGAACAGGGCGATATTGCATACAGAACAAGTAACTGGGGCGCACAAGCAGTAGGAAGTACTATTGATATTTACGAATGGGTAGAATCTAAACTACTTCCGAGTGAATGGACAGTACTTGCAGACACAGCAGAAGGCCTAAACTTAAATATTAGTGGACAACCACTTTACCCAGACGATACAGTAATGGCAGTTAAAACTGTTCTTAACACAAATACAGGTCTTCCAACAGAAACACGTTATGGTTATTGGGTAAGAAACAAAACAACTGTGCCTAAAAATGTACTAGGTAGAACAATCAGTGCTTCTACGGTATCTAGTTTAATAAGCACACCAGGAGCAGTTGGAAGTACGTTAATTGCACTTGTTGATAAGAATAAATTCTTGTTTTACAACTATACTAACGTTGTAAATTCTGATCAAACTATTCTTAACATTGAATATTACACAGATAAAGATAGTAAAAATGCTGTACACAATGAATATCAGTTGTTGACTGAAGGCGTTGAAGACAGTATACCTACAGAAAAACTAGAAACAAAATGGTTAGACAGTTTAGTAGGTTACGATAAAGTTGGAAATAGAGTACCTGACACAGCATTACCTGATAAGCAAAAGTACGGTATAGGTTTCCGTCCAAGACAAAGTATGTTTGTAAACAATAGAAAAATTTTACAAATTCTAATTACTAATATTAACACTATTCTTAAGGACCAGGCTTTTGCAGATACTATTAGTTACACTAATCTTAATAGTGTTGATCCTGCGCCGAGTGATTTGTTAAAATTATACGATACTAAAGTTGCATTTTACAGCGATCTAGAAACAGTTGGTACTATTAGAGTTAAAAAAGCACAACTATCCGTTAATATTATTGATAGCGAAATTAACAGTATTACAATTATTGATCCAGGTTATGGATATAAGGTTGCACCTAATATTGAATTTGAAGGCGACGGTTCAGGCGCAATTGCAACAACTACAATTGATACACAAGGTAGAATTAATAGTGTTACAGTTAACGCAAGTGGTAAAAAATACAGTTATGCAATTGCAAAAGTAAGAAACTTTAGTGTGCTAGTTGAAAACGACAGCACAGCAAACAATTACTGGAGCATATATGCGTGGGACGATGTAAGACAGATATTCTTTAGAAGTAGATCACAAGCATTTGATACTACAAGATACTGGTCAAAGGTTGATTGGTGGAAAACGGGATACAGCGAAACTTCTAGAGTAGTAAAAGAAATATTAAGTGTATATCAAGAACCAACAGTTGAATTACAGCAAGGCGACTTGTTAAGAATAAGTGAATATGGTGCTGGAGGATGGGCTGTGTTTGAAAGACAAGCAGGTGAACCTAACGGTATACTGCTTTCAAACTATGTTTTAGTTGGTAGAGAAAGAGGAACTATTGAACTTTCAGACACTTTATGGAATACAAGAACAAGTGGTATTGGGTTTGATATTGTAGATAGTTTTGATGCAGGATTATATGACAAAGAAGTTGCAATCGAATTAAGAAATATTCTTACAGCAATTAAAGAAGAAGTGTTTGTAGGTGATTATGCAGCAGAATGGAATAAACTATTCTTTACAAGCATAAGATATGTATTCAACGAACAAACTTATGTTGATTGGGCATTCAAAACAAGTTTTATAAATGCTGTTCACAACGTTGGCGCATTTAAAACAACACCTACATATAAGAATGACAGTCTTACTGCGTACTTAGATTACATTAATGAAATAAAACCTTACAGGACAACAGTAAAAGAGTTTGTAAGTAAGTATGATCAATTAGAAACAAGTTATACTTCAACTACAGACTTTGATTTGCCTCCGGTATACAGTATTCAAGAAGGCAAAATTATTAATATTGATGAAAACAATGAACTTATAAACACATATCCTTACACACAGTGGCGTGATAATAAAGGATTTGGTATTACAGATATTAAAGTTAGCAATCCTGGTGCAGGCTATACTGGCATTCCAAGCGTTCTTATTGATGGAAATGGCTCAGGTGCAAAAGCAACAGCATATGTTTCTAATGGTAAAGTAAGCGGCATTATTGTAAATGAACAAGGTAGTGGTTATACACGTACACCAACAATTACTATCGTAGGTGGTAATGGTAGCAACAACAATGATGCAAAAGCAGTTGCTATTTTAGGCAACGGCAAAGTAAGAACAAACAACGTTACAGTTAAATTTGACAGATTATCTAAAGATGGAAAGTTTTCAAACTTTGATTTTGTACAAACATTTACAGCATCAGGTGCAAGTGCAGTATTTGAACTATTGTATCCTGCAACTGTAAACAAAAACAATATAGACATACTAAAAGACGGCCAGGTTGTACTTGATAACGAATACGCTGTTACGCTTTACAGACAGAAAATTGATTTAGAAAATGTACTACGTTGCAGAATTACATTTAAAGAGAATCCTGCAGCAGGAAGTATTATAAAAATTACATATGCTAAGAACGATGAAATCTTAGACAGCGTAAACAGAATAGAAAAGTATTATAATCCAGGTGTTGGAATGGCAGGTAAAGAATTGCATCAGTTAATGACTGGTATAGACTTTGGCGGCGTACTTGTACAAGGCACAACATTTGATGTGACAGGTGGATGGGACGCACTTCCTTGGTTTACAGACAGTTGGGACAGTGTTGAAGCAGCAGCAGATCATTATGTGGTGTGTGATGGTAGCACAAACTTTGTAACTTTACCGTATGCACCAGTTGAAGGACAGCAAATAAACATTTACTTGAAACGTGCAGGTATTGAACGCTTACCAACTATTGATAATTTACAATATTCTGGAGCAGTTGCTGAACCTCCAACACATAGAATAGATGATCCTAACTATGATGATAATTGGGATAGCAGTGTTGCAACTAATCCACACGCACAGATGCCAACATTTGTAGGAGACGGCAGTACGAAAACTATTCAGATAGGTGATTATTTACAAACCAATGACGGTGATATATTAATTTTCCGTCCTTCAAGTTCAGATGGTTCTGTAACTATTAATGATCCAAATCTGGTTGACACAAGCCTATCAGGCGGAACGCTGTCCGCTGTTAGCGGCGCTTACGCTACCGCTGCCGGCACAGCCGCAGAAGAAATTAATATCGACGGAAGCGCATTTACTACACCAGACAACGTACCTGCCCCAGAAGAAAATATTCCAGGACAAGTATTAGACAGTCTAAGTATTAAAGTGTTCCAAGAAACAGGAAGTGGAGCAGCAACACTAAGCAGTAAGATTAGTATTAGTGACGGTAGCACACTTGTTTATGATATAGGACAAAATGTTTTAGAAAGAAACAGTGTTATTGTATATGTAGATGGTGTGAAACAAAACTTAGGTGATTATGCAATTAACGTAAATGACAATACACTTGAATTTACGTCACCCCCTGCTATTGACTTACCAATTGAAATTTTATCATTCGGCATTGGCGGTGTAGAAATATTAGATTACCAACAGTTTATTGCTGACGGTGAAACAGGATTGTTTTTAACACAAGCAGACTTTGATAGAACAGCAAACATCTACGTAACAATAAATGGTGTTCAGTATGATGCAGGATTTATTGAAAGCACAGGTGTTGTAGATACCACAGATAAAACATTGGTCCAGTTTGGTACAGTGCCAAATAAAAACGATATTATCAAAATTATTGCACTAGGTGCATCGACAGATTTAGATAGTACTTTATCTAGTGTAGTAAGAGTTAACCAGCAAGAAATTATACACGATGGTAGCACAAGAAGTTATGATTTAGATAATTTTGTACAGTTGAATAGAGAAAGTGCAGCGTCAAGTACTATTGTTGAATTAAACAATAAAAAACTTCGCGGCGTGGACACAGTTTACTTTGTATACGATGGAGTTAATAATAAATTTACAGTTGGTGATGATCCATTAGAATCTGCAGGTTCAGTACTACCTCAGAACGTTAAAGTTTATATTAATGGTGTACAGTCAACTTATATTGATGATTGGGTATACAGTTCAACACAAAAAGAACTTACATATGTTTCTGCACTTAATATAGGTGACACAATTAAAATTGAAAATGATCTGAGATCAGAATATTTCTTAGATAACAATAACATTAGAATAAAAGATAGTGTATCATTGACACCAGGTGATTCAATTATTGTAACTTGGTTTGGCGAATATCCTTCAATGTCAATGGTAAGTGATGATTATACCGGAGGCAAAGTTAAATTTAGATTACCATTTAAACCTGTTAACATAAGTTATGTATGGGTATACCTAAATGGAACTAGACTGAAGCGTGATATAGATTACACTATTGATATTGACAGACAAAGTTTGTATTTAAAAAATGATACGACAGATGCTGATATTGTTTCGATAGTTGCATTTGGTAATAGAACTTACAAGTTACCAAGCGCATACGAAATTAATAAAGATATGCTCAACATCACAAGATACACAAGATATGCTGCTGATGCAGAAGTAATTCTTGCAAAAGATTTATTATATTATGATAAGACTATAACAGTTACTGATGGTTCAGCATTATCAGAACCTATTGTAACTAAAAATATTCCAGGTATTGTTATCATTAATAACGAAAGAATTGAATATATGGTTAAAGATGGCAATGTACTGAAACAATTACGTAGAGGTGCTTACGGAACAGGTATTGCAGACGTACACAGCAAAGATTCACTGGTAATTGATGCCGGCACAAATAATACTATTTCATATGCAGACGAACAAGTAAGATATGACTTTGTCAGTGATGGCAGTTCAAACTTGATTGGTCCTCTAGACTTTACTCCTGCTAAAGAAATAGATGCTAATTGGGTCGCTGGCACTATTCCGACAGAATTTGGCAGATGTGATAGTTTAGAAGTGTTTGCCGGAGGCACACGTTTACGTAAAACAAGCCTAAAAATATACG
>NZIM01000024.1 GCA_002691585.1 Legionellales bacterium | reverse complement strand
GGGTGTATTTTTTGCTACAATATTAAGTTATTTACTTTACCGTCAATCAATAAATACACAAGTTGCTGTCGGGTTAGTTTTAATTGTTATTGGTGTTTCGACTGTTAACCTATTCAAAGAATGGTTATAAAATGCTACGTTGTTATCATGCAATGATCAATGTATCATAACATCAATTAAAGAGGCTTACGTTATCCATGATCAAAGCATTTTGGCTTCAAAAAAAACACCTTCTCTGGTCCTGGGGAGGGTTAATTCTACTAATTATATCCATTTGGATGCAAGTACAAATGGATGTTGCATTAAACATGTGGAATGGACGCTTCTATGATTTGTTACAAAATGCTTTAAGCTATCAAAACTCACCTAATGCAGGGTTTGATATTTTCTTTAATCAAATTGTTTCTCTCAAGTATACGTTAAGTGGCTTTAAGGCAAAATACCCTCCTTCATTTTTAGAAATCGCAATGCCATATATCTCTTTAGCAATCTTCACAAACTGGTTCACAAGAATCTATGGCTTTAGGTGGAGAGAGGCTCTCACTTTTTATTATGTTGAGGGATGGCGTAATGTTGAGCATGAAATTGAAGGGGCCAGTCAACGAATTCAAGAGGATTGTTATCGCTGGGCCAGAATAATTGAGTCCTTAGGCTTACAGTTTGTTAGAACCATTATGACATTAATTGCGTTTATACCATTGTTGTGGACATTTAGTGCGAAGATTAGCATTGAGTTATTGAAACCAATTGCTGGTTCGTTAGTATGGGTGTCATTAATCTCATCAATTGGTGGTTTAATTGTCAGCTGGTTTGTCGGTTGGCGATTACCTGGACTAGAGTACAACAATCAAAAAGTAGAAGCTGCTTTTAGAAAAGACCTTGTTTTGGGTGAAGATGATAAAAAAAATTATGCTCAACCAGACACTCTGTTATCACTCTTCACAGGAATCAAATTAAACTATTATCGTCTTTTTCTACACTATGGTTATTTTGACTTTTGGGCTACTGGTTATAGTTTATTCATGAATATTGTACCTTTAATACTCATGGGGCCGAGTGTGTTTTCGGGAGCAATAACCTTAGGCGTCCTATTCCAAGTTGCCAATGCTTTTGATCGCGTTCAGAGCGGTTTCTCCATTTTCTTACAAAACTGGGTAACGATTACAGAGTTGCGAAGTATTTGGAAAAGGTTGCACGAATTTGAAGAAAATATTAACCTCTACAATGTAGGCAGTGTGTAACGAATGAAAGCTAATATACTCATATCATTTATTTTATTTTTTGTTGTTTTATTCATCTACCTTGCACATTGGTATGATGAACAATTAATTCAAAAAATCAAATCGCATGAAGCAGATCAAGAAAAAAAAGGGATTTTAAAAAGACATTTTTCTCAAAAAAGAGTACGACGTCGTTCAAAGTAAAAATATGATTAAAGAGGTATCCCTTCTATTGTTATGGCGTATTTCTTGATAAGCTAAACAATCGCCGCGGCTTTGATGCAACCCAAGTTAATAAGTTTCCCAAAATAAAGCCTAATGTACCAACAAGCAACCCTTTTTGGTAGAACAATACTCTCTCGTAAAACGATAGACTTAGCATAAAAGGATATGGCAAATGGAAGACTGTTTCGCTCATTACAACATATGATCCTGATATACCATAATAAGTAAATAAAGACTGTAACTTCTGTACTTCGAACGCTTTGTAGATAAAAGCTGCATCTATGCATTGTAACATTGGACCAACAAAATGCAGATAGTCATCTCTATACCACGGTAACGGCGGCGAATCTCCGTACAACAGATGTGGATCCTGGAAGTATAGTTGCCAATAAAGCACCATCACAACAATATTGACACAAAAAGTTGCGCCTGGAAAAAAGTGGTATTTGACATTTTTTGGAGAATACATTTGGAAAATCATTAAGCCTGCAGATAAAATAGAACAAACCAAACCCCAAATTGTTAAATAATGTAATACTGTTAGACCTTGACGAGTTAGCATTTCAATGAAATAACCCAATGCCAATGCAAAAGTGCAAACCCTATACCCTAAAACCATCTCATACTCCAATCACCCAAATCCACTATACCAAAAGAGCGATTTTTCGCAAGCAATGTTTGAGTATAAAATATGAGATACTATTTGCTATAATAAAAAAATAAACAAGGAGTATACTATGGAAAATAATTTAGATTTCACTAAAGACAGTATTTTAAATCGCTTAGAGACACGCGTAGGTTCAATCGATCCTATTCATGGTTCAATAAATTTAATAATTACCGATTTTGCAAATTTCCATATTTCTGATGAAACTGGCGCAAATCATGTTGACTGTAATGATAAAGAAGCAGATTGCACGATTAGCGTTGATCTAGATATATTTAAAAATATCATTAATAAAGAAACCACCGGGATGGTTGCATTCATGCAAGGGCAGCTAAAAGTTGAAGGCGATATGTCTTATGCTATGAAACTTGGTGAGTTATTAAATTAAGCTGTACGCTTCAAGTATATTAAAACCTGATTAATCGCACTTGGTGTAACACCGGGTATTCTACTGGCTTGACCAAGTGTTTCGGGTTTAATCTCTATAAGCTTTTCTTTCGCTTCATTTGACAACCCAGGCACTATGCTATAGTCGAGGCTTTTCGGTAGGGAAAGGCCTTCTGATTGTTCTTGGTTTTTTATTTGTGATGTTTGACGATCAATGTATCCAGCATATTTCATATCCACTTGAATTAAACGTAACACTGAACGAGCATGCTCATCAGGCTCTAACCAAGAAATGTCAAACTCTGTTCTTTTTATAAGCTCCCTAAGGGGAACGGCTTGTTTTAAATTCAACTTTATTCCACTAATGGATTCTTTTTCTATAGAGGTTGCATCTACCCATGATTGCATCTTTTTAATTGCCTTAATCTTATTCTGAAAATAATGCCATTGTGGATCTCCAACTAAACCCAACTCTCTACCAATAGGAGTTAATCTTTGGTCTGCATTATCCTCTCTTAATAACAACCGATACTCTGCACGACTCGTAAACATTCGATAAGGTTCTGGAGCTCCATGGTTTACTAAATCCTCAACCATGACCCCTATATATGACTCACTACGTTTAGGGCACCAGAGTGGTTTCCCTAAAACGCTTAATGCTGCATTTGTACCTGCCAAAAGCCCTTGAGCTGCCGCTTCTTCATACCCCGTTGTTCCGTTAACCTGGCCTGCAAAAAAGAGTTGCTGTATATATTTTGACACCAAATATGGCGTCAGATCCCTTGGATCAAAATAGTCATACTCTATAGCATAACCCGGTCGTGTAATGCGCGCATTCTCAAACCCCTTTATCGTCGCAACATATGCTTTTTGTACATCGAATGGGAGACTTGTAGAAATGCCATTAGGGTATACTTCCTTAACATAAAGACCTTCAGGCTCAATAAAAATTTGGTGCGAGTTTTTATCCTTAAATCGTGTTACTTTATCCTCAATCGAAGGACAGTACCTTGGACCGACACCATCAATGTGTCCAGCATGTAATGCTGATCGCTTTAAATTCTTGAAAATGATGTCATGTGTTTTGTCGTTGGTTGATGTAATGTGGCAACTAACTTGAGAAGGTGGTTCATACGAGCACCAATCTGATAACCCCTTACCACCTAGCTCGCTCGGTTGAACATCGAGGGATGAAAAATCTATTGTTTTGGCATCTATTCTAGGTGGCGTTCCTGTTTTCAACCGCCCAAAACGAAAAGGAAATTGTCTCAACTGGTTTGAGAGCGCAATGGATGGCGGCTCACCAGAACGACCAGCACTACTTTGGTTATCACCAATATGCGTCATACCTCCAAGGAAGGTGCCAGTTGTTAAAATCACTGCCTTTGCCTCAATTATAACCCCTAATTGAGTCACAACCCCTTTCACCGTTTGATTGTCAATAACTAGACTATCAACCATTTGCTGAAAAAGGATTAGATTTGGGATTTCATCAACGGCTTTTCGCATTTCTTGTCGATAGATCTGTCTATCTGCCTGTAAACGCGTAGCTTGAACAGCGGGACCTTTTTTAGCATTCAATACTCTTTTGTGAATTCCCGCTTTGTCTGCCACCCGTCCCATTAAGCCACCAAGAGCATCTATTTCTTTTACTAAGTGACTTTTACCAATGCCTCCAATGGCTGGATTACAAGATAATTGGCCAATCGTGTCAATATTTTGGGTTACCAACAAGGTACGGCACCCCATCCTTGCTGCAGCTGCAGCAGCTTCAGTACCTGCATGGCCGCCCCCAATAACGATCACATCTACATATTCTTTCATAATTTATTCAAAAAGTGCGTTTACAAATTCTTTTGCATTAAACTCGGAGAAATCTTCTACAGATTCACCAACTCCAACATATTTTACTGGAATTCCAAGTTTATCTTGTATTGTAAAAATAATACCGCCTTTCGCCGTGCCATCTAGTTTTGTTAAAATAATGCCATCAATACCCAATACTTTTGAGAAAACAGCCGCCTGACTAAATGCGGTTTGACCGGTTGTCGCGTCGATAACCATCAATGTTTCGTGTGGTGCAGTTTCATCCAATTTCTTTAATACTCTTTTTACTTTTTCTAATTCGCTCATTAAATTATCCTGAGTGTGCAGTCGACCTGCAGTATCAGCTATCAAAACATCCATTTTTTTTGCTTTTGCAGATGATAGCGCATCATATACTACAGCAGCTGGATCTGCTCCATCTTGTTGAGCTACTAATGGAACATTTAATCGGTCGCACCATGTTTTTAATTGTGCTGTTGCTGCAGCTCTGTAGGTATCACCGGCGGCCACTAAAACACTTTGCTTTTTATCACTGGCATATTTAATAAGTTTAGCGACAGATGTAGTTTTTCCAACACCATTGACCCCTACGATAAGTAAAACTTTAGGGCCATCTGTCTTTGTAAAAACCTTGTTTTTAGGCGCTTTAATTAAATCGACCATCTTTTTTTTGATGACCTTTGATGACTCATCCTTTGATAGATTGCCGTGCTGGTTTAGTTCTTTTTTTAGTTCTTCAATGATCTTAGCAGTACTTGATACCCCAACATCAGCAGAGATCAAGAGCTCCTCTATATCATCTAAAACCCCTTGATCAACCTTTGAGCGTCCAAGAAAAATTTTTGCAAAACGATCACTCAAACTATCTCTGGTCTTTGTAAGACCTGTAGCTATTTTGGTATTCGCTTTGGTACTTTTTTGTTTTTTGCTAAATATGTTAAACATTTGCTAAATCCACTAACTGATAATATACTACTTTAACATGAAGTACAATCATGTATTCAATGTCTTCTTGAGTTTATTTGTTTCTCTCAGTTTTGCATCTGCCAGTCCAGACACTTCCCTCCCCCGAAATATTTCCTCTACAACTTTAGAAAATGGTGTGCGGGTTTTAGTCAAGGAGGATCACCGAAACCCTTCGGTCATTATTAATTTTGTGTACCATGTAGGGTCGACTGACGAATCAACAACTCAAAGAGGGGTCGCACATTTTGTTGAACATGCAATGTTTTTAGGTACAATAAGCCAAAACCGAAATCAACAAGCGTTATATGTATCTGAGCACACCTCCTTTTCAAATGGATATACAACACCAAACTTCACATGCTTTTCATTCGGCTCAACACCCGAGCACCTTCAGAAAATCATTGAGCTCCAGGCTGACCGAACACTTAACCTTGCTTTTGATTCGAAAACAATAGAGAACGAACGAAAGGTAATTTTAGAAGAGAGAGCTATGCTCGTTGAGAATGACCCTTGGGGTGAAATCAATGAAGTCTGGAATACTTTAGCATATCCAACATCAAGCTATCACCATCCTCACATTGGCTGGGAGAGCGATATCAAAAGTATTCACAGGTCTGATTTAATCAAATGGTACAAAACGTGGTATACCGGTGATAATCTTTCAGTCATTGTCGTTGGTGATGTTTCACCAAACGAGGTCATTCAACTCGTACGCTCTCATTTTCGGAATATTCCTAAAACACACGCCGGGAGAAAACGCATTGATAAAACCGAGAAGGTCCATCCTACAGAAATCAGATCAGAAATTTTTGCACGGTTGAAACGCCCCTACTATGCCATAGGGTTTAAAATCCCCTCCGTTAAAAATATAAAAGAAGAACTTATATTTAGCATGATCAAAGAAGTTTTGGCGAATCCTGATGATGGTTTGTTGTCTTTAAGACTAGTGGATCGCAGTCATATTTTGAATAACCTACAAGCATCCTATACGCTTTTTTCTCATACCAATGGACTGTTTGAGTTGTCGGGAACACCTAACTCAAACACTCACTTTTACAGCTTCAAAGGCAAGGTCTTAGAAACGCTTTCTAATATCAAAGAGTCTGATATTTCAGACCAAAACCTACAAAACATTAAGACATTGATAAAATCGAACATCGCGTTTGAGCAAAACAGTCTACAAACCCAAATGGACACATTGGTGATGTTAGACCATTTCAATCTTCCTCTAAATTTTAAAGATTACTATCAAGTCAATACAACGCTAAATGGAATCACAAAAAAAGACATCATTGACACCATTAAACGTCACTTCATCGACACACCTCAACGCATCCTTCTTTCTGTGAAACCATTATGAAAAAAATACTATTCGCTCTTTTGTTTACTGTTGCGCACGCAACAGAACAATGGAAAACCTCATCAGGAGTTCCTGTCTACTGGCAATATGAGCAAAGTGTTCCGATGCAGGAAGTGTTAATTGTCTTTGATGTAGGCTCAAGACACTTTCAACCTGGGCACTTAAAGCTCATGACCGACTCAATGTACAAAGGATCAAGATACTTTTCGAAAGAGAGCCTAAAACAACTTTTGTATAATCAAGGAATCATGTTTGAAACCACATTCGATCGAGATAGTTTTAGTTTGTATTATAAAACCCCTTTAGCAACAGATAACACACAGTTTGTACGGGTTTTAGAGGCCTCAGCTCTTTCTCCTGTTTTCCCTTACAATGAAGTAAAGCAAGCTGCCATTCAACAATACGATTTTTTGAGAGAGTCGCTCTCCTCTCTCAATGATGTATGTCTTTCTGCAACCTTAAAAGCACTTTTCCCTGGCGCACCTAATTACGCTGCTTCATACCTTGGAAAGGGAGAAGAGATTAAATACATCCACCCTGCAGAGTTAAAAATCATTCATAAAAGTGTTTTTCAGCGTCACCATGCTAAAATCATTATGATTGGCGCCCTTTCAAAAGAGAAAGCGAGAGACTTAGCAGATAAAATTGCAATGAAACTTTCAAAGAACACACAGGCCCCTCCATCAACAGAAAGCCTTTCTGTCACCAATACTCCTCAATCTAAGCACATTCCTTTTGCCGGTAGCCAAACACGGTTTGTTTTCTCGAAAAAAATTCCAATTAATCCACACTCCGACTCATTCCCAGCGCTTTTATTAGCCAATCACATCCTTGGTGAAATGACTGATTCCAACCTTCTAAACGATTATATGAGAGAAAATAAAGGGTGGGTTTATGATATAAATTCAAAAGTCAAAGTAACCGACGATTTCAGTGTACTTTTGATCTCTGGACAAACAAAGCAATCCCAACCCGAAAGGTTTTCCGATGTCATTCTCTCCGTTATCAATAAACTTAATAATGGAGACTTCAGTGAAGAATACTTCAAGCGCGCAAAAAGTAATTTAATCATTAATTTATCATTCAATGATAGCAATACAGCCAAGATTTTTACAATGAAACAATTTTTAGACTACGGCCTCTCTCCTGACTTTGATGCCACTTTAATCAAGGCTATTAATGCACTTCAATTGGATGACATCGTTCAAGTCTCAAAACTTTTTTCAACTAATCAATTTTATTCTGTTTATGTCGGCAAAGAAAAATAACATTCGCTTTATATCAGGTCAATGGAAAGGGCGAACAATTTCATTTCCATCCGTTGATGGACTTCGCCCAGGAACAGGACTAATGCGTGAAACCTTATTGAATTGGTTACGCTTTGATTTAGATGGCGCACTTATATTGGATGCTTTTGCAGGTTCAGGTATTTTAGGTTTGGATGCTCTTTCAGAGGGTGCTGGACATGTTGATGCCATTGATATTTCACCTCTTGCAGTACAATCTATCGAAAACACAACAAGACACCTCCCTCAATGCGCTTTGTCCGTTTATCAAGGCAGCTTTCCTTCAAAAATCCCTAAAGTAATACAAGAAAAAAAATATGACTATATCTTTTTAGATCCTCCTTATGATAGCTCTCTTTTAAAAGAGTCATTAGATTTTCTCAAAGACGGAGCAATGCTGTTTTCGTATACTAAAATATTCATCCACTACCCAAGCCATCCGTTTGATTTAGATGATTGTTGGGAAACCATCAAATCTTCTCAACGAGGTCATAGTGGATTTTCAATTATTTCTTTAAAAGATTTTAATGGTTAGAATTGAATTGATAAGGCTTTTATGAGAAGCTAAAATTATGAGTTCAGCCAGAGTAATTGCGATTACAAATCAAAAAGGTGGCGTTGGTAAAACAACCACCGCTGTTAACCTTGCTGCCGGATTATCAGCGATGAAGAAAAAAGCTTTATTGGTTGATTTAGATCCGCAAGGTAATGCCTCGTCCAGTTCTGGGTATATACATTCAACAGGAACAACCATATTCGACGTTTTGTGCAATGACGCAGATGTTATGAAAAGTATTAAACATACGACTGAGGGATATGATTTAATTCCAACTCTTGGTAATTTAACAGCAGCTGAAATAAAACTACTGAACAGTATCAAACGAGAACGTACATTACAATATGTACTCGAACCTTGTACAAACCATTATGATTTCATCATCATCGATTGCCCACCTTCACTCAACATTTTAACCGTGAATGCTTTGGTTGCTGCAGGCTCAGTTATTATTCCAGTTCAATGTGAATATTTTGCTCTTGAGGGACTTACAAAATTAATGCGCACCATTGAACAGCTTCGTGCATCCATTAATGCAACACTTGCTGTAGAGGGTCTTTTACGGACGATGTACGATGGAAGAAATAAGCTGTCTCAAGAAGTCTCTGAACAAATAGTGCATCATTTTGAAGACACCGTTTATGAAACAATTGTGCCACGAAATGTACGTCTTGCAGAAGCCCCAAGTCATGGGATGTCTGCATTGAAATACGACAAATTTTGTCAAGGTGCTATCGCTTATTTAGCACTTGCAGCTGAAGTATCAAAACGAAAAGAGGTTGTTGTATGACGTCAAAAAAAGGGTTAGGGCGTGGACTTACAGATCTTGGATTAAAAGAAATACTGGGCGATTCCGCAAGTTTCAGTGAAGATGCGTCCGTTGAGCGGATACATAAAATTGATGTTCGTGATATTGCTCCCAGCCCGTTCCAAAGTCGTTCAACCTTTGATATTGAAAAGCTTGAAGCCCTTGCTAAGACAATCAAACAACAAGGTGTTATTCAGCCCCTTATTCTTCGTAAAAAGAGCCTAGGTGGGTATGAGTTGATTGCTGGAGAACGGCGCCTGCGTGCGGCAAAAATTGCAGGTCTACGTGATGTACCATGTGTCCTAAAAGAAAATGACAACCAGTCTGCGGCACTCATGAATCTTTTAGAGAATCTCCATCGTGAAGATTTAAATGTTGTAGAGGAAGCTTTATCGTTACAAAAACTTATTCATGCTCATCGTTTAACGCATGCTGAAATTGCTGAGACAGTAGGGCAATCTCGGTCCAGCATCTCCAATAAGTTACGCATCCTTCAACTTGAGCCAGATGTTCTATCCCTTTTAAAGGAGGGGGCGATTGAAATGGGGCACGCGAAGTGTCTATTATCCTTCCCACCAGAGAAACAATTGCGTTTAGCCGAGCTGGTAGTCAAAAGAAAGTTATCTGTACGCCAACTAGAACAGATAGATCAATCAATACAGCTCTATCCACAAGCGCCATCACCTCATATTGTTCATGCCCAAACACGCTTAACAAAGGCTCTTGCAACGAAGGCAACCATAAAACAAAATGCAAAAGGAGGAGGTAAAATTTCAATCAATTATAGCTCTACAGAGCATTTAACCCAACTTCTAGAACAACTTACTTTGAAAGAACCTGTTTAGACTGATTGTTTTCTTTTTGTTTGAACCATTGATTGACATGCAATATCCAATCGGATATTTTCATGGAACCGTGTACTAAAAGTATTGCGCCTAACCCGTCAATAAAATAGTGCCACCCTAATACAACAGATGCTATCCAAATGGTTATAAAAAAAGCAAAGGTGAGGTACTGTAATTTTTGTCGCTCCCTTGAATATAAGAAAACAAAATATGATATTGCAACATGTAAACTTGGAAAAGCAGAAATCCCTAATCGTACTTTCTTCTCGTACGTAAGAAAATTTTCCCATAAAACACCTTGTGCATGTGCACAAAACAAAAAACCTTCATGATACATGGTTTGAATAAAATTAAATTGTTGAATGTTATAAGCATTTACCGAGTAAAAGAATGGGCCTCCTGAAGCAAAAAAACCACCCATAATGGTTCCTAAAACCCATATAAGGATGAAGTTCATGAATGTTCTAACACGAAGCTCTTCTGGCGCAAAAAAAGCAGCATCATAAATTGATATCCACTGAACTGAAAACCAATACACATATATTAAATCAAAAAAACGGATGATGGTTTTTAATACCCCCACTGGAATCATTTGATTAATCGTCTGCCAAGGGTGTTGTTGTAAAATAATTATATCTATTTTTTGTAAGATAGGATCCCAGGAACCATTCCAAACTAAAAATTGATTAAATAAATACTTTGAATTCATTTGGAATATAATCATTGTGATCATTAATATCAGCATTGCAAGCGTTCTAGACAAAACAGTGATGATATTCTCCCATTGAGATAGCCAATCAAATACACTGTGTAATCCCCTTCCTTTCCAGAGGTTATGGAACGATATGATATAAAGAACAGAGAATAAATAGCCTATCTGACCAACAAGTATATAAAAGCCGATTAACCCCAAAGGCATATTTAATAAAGTACGTTTAAGAACCAATAAAAAGACGGGAAATATAGAGCAATATGCTACAAATAATGCACTAAAATGGGGCTGATAACGTTTAATTTCTTCGCTAAACATACATAAAGTTTAGCAAAGATTTTTGATTTAGACTGTTTTGTATTTATGCTTCTACTTTTTGATGATCAAACATTGCTATAAATGCCTCATCTCCAGCTTCCCATGAAAACTCTACATCTTCTCGACCGAAGTGACCATACGCTGCTGTAGGCAGATAAAACTGAGATAATAAATCAAGTTTTTTCTCTATTCCAAAAGGTGTCAAGTCAAAATGCTCCATGATTCTTTTTTCTATGACGGACTCTGGAAGTTTTGATGTTCCAAAAGTGTCAACTCGAACACTTACAGGTTCTCGAACGCCTATTGCATACGATAATTGAATCTCACACTTTTCAGCAACTCCAGCCATGACAACGTTCTTTGCGATGAACCGAGCGGCATATGCTCCAGAGCGATCAACTTTGGATGGATCTTTTCCTGAAAAACATCCGCCCCCATGACGCGCCATGCCACCGTAGGTATCAACTATAATTTTACGACCTGTCAAACCACAATCACCGACAGGTCCTCCAATAACAAATCTTCCAGTCGGGTTGATATGGTACTTGGTATTTTTTGTTAAAAATTTTGCTGGGATGGTTTTTTTAATAATTTCTTCATGAACCATTTCTTCAATTTGTTTATTCGTTGCACGATCTGCATGCTGGGTTGATAATACAATAGTATCAATCGCAACAGGACGGTCATTAACATACACAAAGGTAATCTGACTTTTAGCATCAGGGTAGACCCAATCAAATTCAGACATCGAACGCACATCTGCATGACGCTTCATCAGCTTATGCGCATAGTATATTGGAGCAGGCATATATGTCGGTGACTCTTTGCATGCATATCCAAACATTAGTCCCTGGTCACCAGCACCCTGTTGTTCTTTGGATTCTTTGTCGACACCTTGTGAAATATCATCAGATTGCTTCCCAATGGCAGAAATCACAGAGCAGCTTTTCGCATCAAACCCCATTGATGGATTGTTATAACCAATTTTATCAATCACTTCCCTAGCCAATGACTCAACATCAACCCACGCCGTTGTCTTTACTTCACCAGCAATGAACACTAATCCTGTTTTTACAAGGGTTTCTACTGCAACACGAGATTTACTATCTTGTAATAATAAACTATCTAGTATGGCATCTGAAATCTGATCAGCTATTTTATCTGGATGCCCATTGGCAACCGATTCGGATGTAAATAAGTTTTCTTTCAATTTATCGCACCTTTGTCTACTTGGTTAGTTATCAAAATAATCAATGGATCTTTCGAAAAATATTCTCCTGAAGTTATCCCAAAAGAAGACTCAAATGTAACATGTTTGCTTACTTTCTGCAACACATCATAATCAATATAGTAACCTGCTTCGGTTGGGGTTAGTTCATCATAATTAATATTTGACCGCCATCTTGATGCTATAGAGAATCGGTCTCCATCAATACAAAAGTTTATCTTCATTGTTGCATCAGGTGGATTTTTGTACCAAAATCCAGGCTCTATTCGCACATTAATTTCACCATAACTTCCTGAATCAATTTCAGAGGGAGCTGTCACTTTCATTTTGTTAGCTGATCTCTCCTCAACAATCACCTTATAATCTGACATATTGTTAATAACTATTGTTTGATGCGTCATAACGCTTGAAAAAACCTGGGAAACAAAAAATAGTGGCAACCACAATATGGCATTATTACTTAATTTTGGTCTTTTTAGCGCAATCATTACACATTCCCTCTCAATTAACTTCTATTATGATAATATTTTCAACGTTCATAATAAACCCTTAACAACCAGCAACATTGTGGATAACTTTGTGAGTAAGTCTACGACTAAATTCTTATTAAATGTTAAAAAGCAGTTTCTTCTTTATTTTATTAAAAGTTATCAGTAAAAGATTAACATGCTAAAATCACGTTTGAAGCCTTAATATTCTTTTAGTGTAGACACTTTATACACATATCCACAGGCATTAATAAACATAATACTATTATATCATATTATTAATATTAATATTACTAACCACAACATCTCATATGTACCTTGACTGCCTAGCTATTTATCTGTATTATTATGGTTTTGGTAGATAGATACAGATGAAAAGAACGTTCCAGCCTAGTAATATTAAACGTAAAAGAGATCACGGTTTTAAAAGTCGTATGGCAACTAAAGGTGGACGAAAAGTTTTGAAAAGACGCAGAGATAAAGGGCGTCATCAACTTGTTGTCTAAATGTCAGCGCTTGCTAAGCAACATAGGTTTTGCTCAAGTGATTTCATTCGGTTGCATAGAGCAAAAAAATATTCAGGTAAAATAATTAATATACGCTTTTTAGAAGGCACAACAAAAGCCGGATTCCAGGTGAAGAAAAAAATATTTAAACTGGCCGTCGACCGAAATTATATTAAGCGCATACTAAAAGAGTGTTTTCGAGTTGGATTGTTAAAAGGGTTCCAAGGATCTGTACTTATTTCTATAAAACGCCATGTTACAAGGCAAGAGTTAGCTGAAACATTGTGCGGTGACTGGAACGACTTTATGAGGAAATTGAAATATGTCTAATATTAAGGGATTTTTATACGTTACTTTAGGGGTTCTAGGTTTACTGTTAGTGCAATTTTGGTTTCAACAAAGTGCATTGACGACAACTGTTAAAGCGCAACCCCCTCATCATATCGAACAATCAGAATTATCTCCGATCAATAAAAACGGCTTGGTTTCAATAGAAAACGATACAATAAAGGTGACCATCGATTCGATTGGAGGGAAAGTGGTCAAAACAGAATTGAAAAGCTTTTATCGAACCATAAAGCAAAAAGAGTTTGTGGAGCTTTTTGGCTTTGGTAAAACATTTCAGTATTTTGCTTTATCGGGCTATCAGGGCGATGAAGCATTGAAATTCTCAATCACTAAACAAACGAAAGACGTTTTAGAAATAAGTGCGAAACAAGATAATATGGTGCATGTCAAACGATTTGATTTCTCTGACACACCTTACACGATTAAGCAAACCAACTCTTTGAGAAATGAATCATTCAATAAGAAAGATGTTCGCTCGTATACTGCATTGCTTTCCATGCATGAATCAGCAGAGGATACTTCTGCAAAAAAATTCCATCCTGGTGAGATTCAATCAAACAATGGTGGTTGGTTAGCGATACCAACATATGCTGGAGCATCATATTTCACCGAGGATAAACCATTTACAAAACTGACTTATGCTGAGATACAAAAAGGTTTCCAGCCAAAGAAAATTGTAGGCGGCTGGTTTGCTCTTCAAACACGTTATTTCTTAAATGCATGGATCCCCTATGCCAATTCTACCAATACACTACAAGCGTTTTGGGATGATGGAAATGGCGTGTCAACAAGTAAAATGGTTCTTCAAATGATTGGTCCAAGTATCTCGGTCAA
This sequence comes from Legionellales bacterium, assembly GCA_002691585.1. Taxonomy (GTDB): domain Bacteria; phylum Pseudomonadota; class Gammaproteobacteria; order Comchoanobacterales; family Comchoanobacteraceae. The sequence continues at coordinate 25,846 of NZIM01000024.1, read as the reverse complement.
TCCTGACCAGCAAATAGAAACAATCCAGCAATTATACTCAGGACCAGAAATTGAAGATATACTTCACTCAATTACACCAGGTCTTGATTTAACTATTGACTATGGCTGGCTTTGGCTATTATCCCATTGGATGTTTTGGCTCATGGAGCAATTTCATACAGTGGTACAAAACTGGGGAATTACGATTATTCTTATTACGGCATTAATCAAAGTAGTGTTTTATTCTATGTCAGAAAAGGCCTATATTTCAGGTTTAAAAATGAAAAAAATACAACCAAGAATAAAGAATATCCAGGAAAAGTTTAAGGATGATCCGGACTCAAAGAACAAAGCGATCTTAGAGATCTACCAAAAAGAGAAGATCAATCCCGTTGGCGGATGTTTACCGTTATTTATACAGCTACCATTCTTGGTCGCGTTGTATTGGGTGCTTATAGAGAGTGTTCAACTACGTCATGCATCATTTTTATGGATTCCTGACCTTGCGTCTTATGATCCCTTATACATATTACCTGTTACTTTAGGCTTAGGGATGTTTCTACAGCAAAAAATGACCCCTACTGCATTGGATCCTGCACAAGAGAAAGCAATGCTTGTTGTTCCATTTATGATGACATTTTTATTCAGTCGTTTTCCTTCAGGGTTAGCATTGTATATGTTAACAAATGCCTTTTTAACAGCTTTACAGCAATGGTTCTTTAGTAAAAAATATAATAAATGATCAAAAAAGATTTAATTGTCGCTATGGCCACACCGCAGGGTATGGCCGGCGTTTCCATCATCAGGATATCTGGGGAGAATGTCCAAAAATTATTCTTAAGACTTATTGGAGTTGATAAGCTTACGCCCCGTGTTGCAACAGTGGCTAAGGTGTATGATCATGACCAACAAGTGATTGATCAAGGATTAGCCCTTTATTTCCCAGCCCCCCACTCGTTTACTGGAGAAAGTGTACTAGAAATTCATGGACATGGTGGTCATATCGTACCGAATCAAATTGTAGATCGATGCATTGCGATAGGATGTCGTATGGCAGAGCCCGGAGAGTTTAGTCTTAGAGCGCTTTATAATCAAAAGATGGATCTAATTCAAGCAGAATCCATCCACGAACTAATCACAGCTCAAACAAAAGCCCATGCAAAAGCTGCAATGCGGTCGATGCAGGGTGATTTTTCAAAAGAAATTATTGATATTCAAAGTAAGCTTACATCCGTCCGAGTTCACCTTGAGGCCATGATTGATTTCTCAGACGAAGACATTTCTCCGTCGAGTGAACAACATCAACAAATTAGGCAGATTATATTAGATATTGAAAAAACAACGTCTAAAGCTGAGGAAAGTAATGAATTTCACAGAAAGAAAACAGCCGTTTTTGTGGGGTCTCCCAATGTGGGTAAATCCTCATGGTTTAATCGAATAGTAGGAGAAGATGCTGCAATTGTCACTGAAAAGGCCGGCACCACACGCGACCTAATAAGACAGTCGATCATTATTGATTCCCAAGAAGTTCAATTCATTGATAGCGCAGGCATAAGAGATACAGATGACAGCATTGAAAAAGAAGGGGTCAGGCGAACTGAATCAGCAATGCAATCAGCAGATATTATTTTATGGGTGGTAAGTAAAGACAATGTGCAAAACCTTGACGCACAATGGAGAGAGCTATTTGATTTCGACTTCGATCCTAAAAGCACCTTGGTTATCATTAATAAAGTGGATGAACCCATAACCGATACCCGTATCCAAACAAGTTGGAAAAAAGAGCCTTTGTTATTTGTTTCCTCCTTGAAGATAGCAGATAGAGAGCAAATCATGAGACGATTAAAAGATAAAATCACTAAATCCTCGCCTCCAGAGTTCTTAGCCAGGGAAAGACATATCGTGTCCTTAAAAGAAGCTCATAAAGCCCTAAAAGAAGCCTTAAACCGGCTTGATGAGAGCGCTTTGGTTCTAGCTGCAGAGGACCTTAGAGTGTCACAGTGCGCGCTTGACAATTTGTTAGGAACCTTTTCTAATGAAGACTTATTAGGAGAGATCTTTGGAGAATTTTGTATTGGAAAATAAAACAATAAACGTATCGTACTCGCTATTTATTTATATGATAGCTGGTATATTTTTAGGGTATGAGATGGCTTTGCAAGTATTGCCTGGAGTTATAGCTACCCAGTTAACAACTACTGCTAACATTAGTATGTCCGTTATGGGATGGATTGCAGGCGTTTATTTTGTCTCGTATACATTCATGCAGATTCCCGGCGGTATCGCGTTTGATTTTTTTAGTGCTAGAAGAGTATTAACCATAGCTGCGTTGCTATGCAGTTTAGGAGTGTTTTTATTTGCACAGCAATGGAGTTTATTATTTTTACTTGCAGGAAGGTTTTTAACCGGGTTTGCTTCTGCGTTTGCTTTTACGGGGGTGCTTGTTGTAGCAAATCAATTCTTTGAGAAACAATGGTATCCTTATTTAGTTGGAGGAGCCCAGTTTTTGGGTGCATTTGGAGCATGGGCAGGAGAAGCTCCGCTATCAATGACTGTTGAGCATCTAGGGCTTCTTCAAACAGAATATTTACTTATATATTTCGGGTTGGGTTTGTCTTTAATGTCTTGGATATTTATTCCTGAAATTGAAAAAAAGGTTGATGGTAATCAAATAGAGCGCTTTAAATCAGAGTTTAAAGCAACATGTAAAAACCGCCAAACATTATTCAATGGAATGTACGCTTTTTTATGTTGGTCACCTATTATTATATTAGGCGGTGCTTGGGGAGTTCCATTCTTGGAAAAAGCACTTAGTATTTCAACAACCGAGGCCGCAACCTTGATAGGGTTTATTTGGTTGTCGACTTCTATATCATCTCCTATTGTTGGGTTGATTGCGAACCAAGTTAGAAGCTGTACGCTACCGATGGTTATTATTGCATTTATAGGCTGTGTGGCCTCAATTAGTCTTATCATGTACCCTGCTTTTTTAACTGTGCCAATGCTAGTGATGGTTGGTTCTGCAGCCTCGACACAGTTATTAACCTTTGTTTTAGTGAAAATCAACAACGATCCCGCCGTTGTTGCAACAGCACTTGGTTTGAATAACATGGCTGTAGTTGCTGGAGGGGTTGTGTTTCATCCCCTTATAGGATCATTAATGGATATGCAGGTTTCTCAAGTCTCTCAAGGGCAACCGGTGTATGCCGTTGAGCATTTTCAACATGCATTCACGATTGTTCCTATTTGCTTTTTATTAAGCGCATTGGTTGCGTGGTTTTTAATTGCAGATAAAGACCCATGTTAATAGACTCTCATTGTCATCTAAACCATATTGAAGAATATTCGGTTTCGGAGATGCTGTATTTAGCTCAATCTAAAGAAGTCACTCATTTTTTGACGATATGTATCGAGGAAAAAGACATTGCAGAATTGAAAGTGTTAGTAAAAGAACATGACAACATAAGAGCATCTATTGGGATTCATCCATGTGACATTCATAACCATGATCATAGAACAATTTACAACAAAGTAGAGGAAGCTTTAGAGGAAGCCCCAGAGGTTTTCATTGGAATAGGTGAAACGGGTTTAGATTATTATCATTCAACGCAATATAAAAAACTTCAACAAGAGTCTTTTGAAAAACATATCGAAATTGCAAAACAATTCGATTGTCCTGTTATAGTGCATTCTCGAAAAGCTCCAGAGGACACAGTTGCAATATTAAAAAATCAAAATGCTGAGAAAGTCATCATTCATTGTTTTACAGAAGATGAAAAAATGGCAAAGCAATGCTTGGATCTCGGATACACATTGTCATTTTCAGGAATAATCACCTTTAAAAATGCGCAATACCTTAGAGACATTGTTTCGTTTGTACCTTTAGAACAATTACTTGTAGAAACAGATTCTCCTTACTTAGCCCCCTCACCTTTTCGGGGGAAGGTAAATCAGCCCGCATATGTCACAGAGGTTGTTAGAAAAGTAGCAGAAATTAAAAATGTGACATACCAAAGGATTGCTGACGAGACCAGCAATAATTTTAAAACTCTATTTGGTTGGCCAAACGTCTAACTTATAAATCAACTAATCCGTGGTGTTGAAATAGTTCCGTCAGTGCAATTAAGGGGAGCCCATAGATAGCATATGGGTCTGTGCTCTCAATACTCTCTAGAAAAAGTATTCCAAGTCCTTCTACACATAAAGAACCAGCACAATTTAAAATCCCATCATCCTTTATATAACTTTTTATGGAGTTTTCACTTAATGTTCGAAATTTAACACGACAAGAGGTAGTTTTTTGCAATACCGTTTCTTGAAATAATACACTAACATTAGATAGTGAAGTGACCAGTTTTCCACTACATTGTGAAAGTTGTTGAAAAGCATCTTCCTTATCGCTTGGCTTACCAAGTATTTGATCATCCAATGTCATGACTTGATCCCCGCTGACAACGACAGCATCAGGATACGATTCACCAATGGCTTCACATTTTTGTCGTCCAAGGCGTGCAACCAATTGATCAGGCGTTTCTCCATCTAATCTTGACTCATCAATATTACTTGGTACGATGGAGAAAGGAATATCAAGCTGCTTTAAAATACGTTGTCGCATGATAGAACTAGATGCGAGAATGTATTGATGTGTTAAATTAAATTTCATAGTCTTATTATGCCAGAATTACCAGAAGTTGAAACTACTAGAAATGCTATTTTACCCCATATTATGGGAAAAAAGATCAAAAAAGTGATTTTTTTTCAAAAAAAACTGCGATACCCAATAAATTTTGATGCCAAAGATGTTGTTGAGCAACAATGCCTCTATGTGTACCGAAGAGCAAAATACCTCATTTTAGAACTCACACAGGGCTATATATTGATTCATCTTGGAATGAGTGGAAGCTTACGAATACATCCAGGTGAATTTGAAAAGAAAAAACATGATCATGTGATTTTTTACTTTTCAAACGATTTAACGCTAATCTACCATGACCCGAGAAGGTTTGGTTTTATTAGTCGATTTTCACCCCCCTTGCTGAATCAATCACCTCTAAACCATTTAGGTCCAGAGCCTCAAACTGATTTCTTCAATGACAGTTACTTTTATCATGTGATACATTCCTCTCAAAGACAGATAAAAGTGTTAATGATGGATCAAAAAGTTGTTGTGGGTGTGGGCAATATCTATGCAACAGAAGCTTTGTTCTTGGCTAAAATACACCCTTCTAGGAAAGGACATACCTTGTCAAAACAAGAGGTTTTCGATTTAGTCGATAATATAAAGCGCGTGTTGAGCCATGCAATCAAACAAGGTGGTACAACGTTACGTGATTTTGTTTCTGGCAAAGGAGAGACAGGCTATTTTCAACAACACTTATATGTGTATGGAAGAGAAGGGTTACCATGTCTCAAGTGCAAGGATACAATCAAAAAACTAGTTATAGGACAAAGAACATCTGCATATTGTCAGACATGTCAGTCTTGAAGTCGTTGCAATTTAGACAATAGTTGTTCTGGTGATTCAACTTCATCTACATCAATACACTCAACGGGACATAATAACTGACATTGTGGTTCGTCGAAGTGTCCTTGACATTCAGTGCATCGATCCGGATTAATGACATAGATGTCCTCACCCATCGTAATGGCTTGATTTGGACACACGGGTTCACAAACATCACAGTTTATACATTCATTGGATATTTTTAATGACATGTTCTTCTTCCAATTTTTTTGACGATATCATATTATCATCATATTTGAGGCTAAGAAGCAACAAACGATTTTTCAAAGTTTTCCTCAACAAAGTGCCAATTAATTACATTGAAAAAGTTTTCGATATAGAGAAGACGGTTATTGCGAGTATCAATATAATAAGCATGCTCCCAAACATCACACGTTAGTAATGGAGCGTATACGTTTTGTCTGATAGGTGTATCCGCATTTTGAGTATTAATGATATGAAGTTTATGTTCTTTATCTTTAACCAACCAAGTCCACCCAGAACCAAAATTATTTGCTGCATTTGAGGAAAACTCAGAAACAAAATCATCAAAGGACCCAAAATCTTTACAGATTGCCTGCATTAATGTTTCACTTGGCTGAAGACCGTGCTCAGGAGTTAAGCAGTTCCAGTAAAAAGTGTGGTTCCAAACTTGAGCTGCATTATTGAAAATACCACCTTGTTTCGTTCGTATTAACTCCTCTAATGATTTTCCTTCTTCAGGTGTATCTACAATAAGGCCATTGAGTTTGTCAACGTACGTTTTATGGTGTTTTCCATAGTGATACTCTAATGTTTCAACAGATATAAAAGGCTCTAATCCATCCTTCTCATAAGGAAGAGGCGGCAATTGATGCATAAATAATTCTCCTGTGATAGACTTAGATTACATCATAAATATAAATGGAATCAACGCTTTTAAAACTACAGTAGGTTATGAAGAGGAAAGAAAAAATAATTTTACACGCTTTAAAGATTCTTATGCCTGTTGTGACACAAGGAAAATTTTTAGATCGTAAGTCAACGCATTTTGAGAACAATACCGCTCTTTTATGGGAAATCTGTATGGATGTTTTACGATGGTTTGATCGATATCAAATGGTGCTTGAATCTTTTTTAACAAAAAAATTGAAACAAAAAGATGTTGAAGTTGCTTTAATCATGATCATCTGTATCAGTTCAATGATGAAAAAACCAGATAAGGTACATTATATTATTAATGAAGCAGTTGAGACGTGCGGTTATGTTGGTCGCAAATGGTCTAAACCTCTTGTAAATGGTGTATTACGCAAAATAGCAAATAATATTCATTCATTAAAAGAGCAATACGTAGACCACCCTCAATGGGTCTATTCTCATCCTAACAACGTATTAGAAAAAATAAAAAAACAATGGCCTTTGAACTGGCAATCCATTTGTTTGAGTCACCAATCCCAACCCAAGGTGTGGATTAATACAGACTTTGGTGGTTCACAACCCGATGTGGATATAAAAAAACATGCTTATGTACCAAATGCGCTGTTACTATCTAAAAGCTCAACTTCGTTAGACATGAGAAAAACATATATTCAAGATATAGCGAGTCAACATTTAAAGTTGTTGTTGCCAGAAAATGTCCAAGCCCCTATTCTGGATGCGTGCGCTGCACCAGGCGGAAAAACGGTGATATTAGCAGGTAAGTACCCAAATGGTAAAATCATTGCAGTAGACAAGACCCAAGAGAAAACTAAGTTGATAGAGGAAAACATTAGTCGTCTTGGTTTGAAGAATGTACATGTGCTTCAAAATGATTGGCTAGACGCAACATTGGACGAGACATTTGGTTTAATCATTGTAGATGTTCCATGTTCCGCGACAGGAACAATTAAGCGACACCCTGAAAAAAAACGACATACGATTGATTATAAAGCGTTACAACAGCATCAGTTAGAGATTCTACTAAAGGTATGGAGCTTATTATTACCAAATGGAATTCTTATTTACTCAACGTGTTCAATATTTGAGGAGGAAAACGACTGTGTAATAGAGCAGTTTATTGCTTCAGCTCCGAACGTACAGGTAAAATCGTGTTTTGATTCTAATATTGGTGAAAAAAAATCATTTGGAACACAGCTTCTTCCTACAGACAACCAAGATGGTCATTATTTCTGTAAATTACAAAAGGTCATTCCTTGAAAATATCAGCAGTACTTATTTGCTTTAACCATGGATGGTAAGCTTTGAGTTCTTTCGGAAGTTTGGAAAGGGCTTTTTGTGCGTCTTCTTTTTTGAAAAAAGGTCCATAATAAAGGACATACCAATCACTCGTGCCATCTTCAGATTGTTTTTTAACTAAAATCGGTTTGGAAGATAGTTTTTTTAAGCTAGAGTCGATGGTTTTGATGCCGCTAGGATTCTTCACTCCAAGCAGTTGGATGGCATATACTGGCAGGAAAGTGTTTACAGTTTGATCCTCTCTTGCAGAAGATCGAATGGCTTCAGCTTTAGGTACGCAAATTTTCGGGCTGTCGTTAATCATGGGATAAATTGAAGAGGAGTCAACAATAAATTGATAGTGTTTAGGAGAAACCGCAGGCCAAATCATTCCCATGAAAGCTTCTCTTGATTGATAAGAAAAAAAAGAAAGACCGCATATTATAGTGAGTAAAAGTATTTTTTTAGTTGTTTTATAAAGGTTTGTCCAAGTGAAGATTTTTGAGTGAATGGACTGAAAGTGTAGCTCGTTATCAATGTATCGAACTATTTCTCCAGGTATTCCATGGGTTGTTAGTTTAAGCTGTTTGAATTTACGGTGCGAAAGTTTAATATCAAATCGAATTAGAAGCATTTGTTTTATTTCTTTATCTGATAAAGATTGTATCGTGACACAAGGGAGATCTTTGTAATGAGGCATCAGCTCTGTAATGTTATTTTGAATATTTCGTTTTCCAAAAAGAATAAACTGAATACACGGTCTGCTCTCCACTATTTGTAAAATGGTTGAAAGCGTATCTTGCGGTAATCGATCTACGTTATCAATGATTATGATCTGACTTTCATGTATCTGTGATAAAGAGGCGATTAAAGAGGATGTACGATCATTTAAGTCCTCTTGTGGACCACTTAAATCGATTCCAAGCTGCGTGCTAATGAATTTTGTAAAATTATATAAATTTGTTCCAGTAGATCCAGATAGAAAATGTGAACCAGGATTTTCCTGATGTACTTGATGCGCCAAAAACGTCTTACCTAGCCCTTTATCCCCTGATACCAAGGTTATTTGGGGAGAGCTTTCCAGGACTCTTTGAAGAGAAATAAAATTTTTACCCTTAACACTGCTGTCTTTTTGGGTAAGCTTGATGAAGTCATCTAAATGACTGGCGACGGTTCGCATAAATCAATACCAAAAACTTTTTGACTTTATTAATATGCGTTATCGCTAATTCAATTGGTAGTATTAAAGGCTTAATTTGTTGTGAGACTTTACACTACAGAATGTGAAAATTTATTTAAATTTATGTGAAGAAAAAAGCTTTTTTTGTTTTTATTTACCAATCCTAAAAAACATAATATCGCCTTCTCTGACAATATAGTCTTTGCCTTCGACGGTCCAAACACCATTTTTTTTAGCCCCCGCTTCACCTTTAAAGCGAATAAAGTCGTCGTAATGAATGACTTCAGCACGAATGAACTTTTTAAAAAAGTCCGTATGTATCAATCCTGCAGCATGTTGAGCATTTGTGTTTTTAGGTAATGTCCATGAGCGAACTTCTTTTGGCCCCGCCGTGTAATAGTGATGAAGGCCGAGTGTTTGGTGGCCTATTCTAATTAATTTATTCAATCCTGGCTCATTCAAACCTAAATCTTCTAAGAACTCTTTTTTATCTACAGCATCCAGTAGCGCAAGTTCGGCTTCTATTTTGGCACAGATTACAATCACTGGCGCATTCTTTTTCTTTGCGTGAGTTGTTACTGCTTCCACATGGACTGTGTTGTAGTCATTGATGTCATCAACATTTGCAATGAATAAAACTGGCTTAAACGATAATAAGCCTAATTCTTCTGCAACTGCATATTCTTCTCTCGACCAGTCAGTTTCTTTCATCTCGCTTACTTTACTATATAGTTTTTCAATGAAATTGAGTTTTGCAATGGCATCTTTATTAGCAGATTTAGCAATTTTCTTCAATTTATCGATCGCGTTTTGCATGCGATCTAAATCTGAGAGTGCCAATTCCGTTTCAATGATTTCGATATCGCCTGTTGGATCCACACTTTCTTCGACACGGATTATATCTGGATCATCGAAACAACGAACAACATGTGCAATTGCTTGAGTTTCACGAATATTTCCTAAAAACTTGTTTCCTAAGCCCATACCTTGTGAGGCGTCTTTTACAAGACCTGCGATATCTACAAATTGCATGAGAGAAGGGATTACCTTTTCAGCATTCACGATGGCTTGAAGTTCGTTTAAATTGGTATCGGGTATTTCTACGAAGCACGCATTTGGCGATATTGTAGAAAAAGGATAGTTACTTGCTTCTATTTCTTTTGCAGTAAGTGCGTTGTAAAGAGTAGATTTGCCGACGTTTGGTAACCCAACAATGCCACATTTAAACCCCATGATTGATTTGGTGAAGTTCGTTCATAAATTCGTCCATTTTTCCGTTTATTAAGCAATCTGCATAGTAGCATGCATTTTCGATTACTGCATCGATTTTTTCTCTTTCAGTGGACCTTGGGGAAGACAATACATAGTTAGCAGCATCAGCGCTAAAGGCGCATCGTCCAACACCAATTCTTAATCGATAAAAGTCTGCGGTATGGATATGGCGTTTACAGTCCTTGAGACCATTATGCCCACTGCTACCTCCTCCAAGTTTAAGGCGAATGCTACCAGGTGACAAATCCATTTCATCATACGCAACAAGAATCTGGTGGGGCTCTATTTTGTGAAATTTTGCAAAAGCAGAGATCGATTGTCCACACTCATTCATGTATTTTTCAGATTCAAAGCAATAAACCTTTTGGTCTGGGTGTGCTTGAAAGTCGGTGTAATACCCTTGTTTGCCTTTTTTTATGTTGGATGCGTTATACTTGTTTAATAGTTGTTTGATGAACCAGCGCCCAGCGTTATGCCGAGTACACTCATAATTTGTTCCAGGGTTGCCTAGGCCTACAAATAAGCGGATCCCTTCATTCATTACTAGTGTTTTTCATCTTCTGTTTCAGGTTGTGCCTCAGTAGATGCGTCCTCATTCGCTACGTCATCACCTTCTTCCATTTCAGCATCTAGATCTTCTTCAACTACTTCAACAATTTCCTCTTTTGTTGGAGGATGTATTGTGAGTATAGCTGGGTCATGTTCTTCATTAATTTCAAGAGAAGAAGACACTCCTTTAGGAAAGACAATGTCAGAAAAATGAATGCTATCATGCAGCCTAAGTGCACTTATATCAACAAAAATTGCTTCAGGAATCTGATCGGCCTGACATTTAATATCTATTGCAGTAAAGGTTTGATCAATGGATCCACTTTCCTCAAGGACGCCAGGGCATTCATCTTCACCGTTTAATCGAATTGGTACTTTTACATCAACTTCAGATTTCGCATCAACTCTCAAAAAGTCAAGATGTAGAATGCTCTTGTTTAAAGGGTGAAGCTGATAATCTTTCAGTAACGACGTTATTTCTTCTTTGTCGATATGAATTTTAACAATATTCGTATGAAAGGATGTTTTATAAAATAGTTGGCTTAATGATTTTTCATCAAAAGCAACATGAATATTGGGTTTCTTTTTTCCATAGATGACAGCAGGTATATCCTGAGCACTAAGTTTGTGATCAACCAGTCGTGTTTTGGCTGTTACATGTATTTGTTCGCTCATTTAATATCTCCTAAAACATTGCGCTTACCGATTGATGTCCGATAACTCGCTTAATAGTCTCAGCTAACAGATCACCTAAGGGTAATACTTTAATTTTAGTCGATTTTTCAGCTTTTGCTGTCAATGGGATAGAATCTGATACTGTAATGTAATCAATTTCGGAAGATTCTATTAAATCTAGCGCTGGATCAGATAATACAGGATGTGTACAATAGGCAAAAATTCTTTTTGCTCCAGCTTGCTTTAAAGCTTTTGCTGCTTGGGTCAGAGTTCCAGCAGTGTCGATGATATCATCAATGATAATACAATCTAAATCTTTAACATCACCAATGATGTTCATCACTTCAGCCTTGTTAGGTGCTTGTCTTCTTTTGTCTACAATGACAAGGTGGCTGTTTTCAATTTTTTTAACAACGGCTCTTGCTCTAACTACTCCACCAACATCAGGTGAAATAATGGCGCATCGTTCATGCCCGGATTTTAAAATGTCGTCACTAATGATGCGAGAGTAATAGATATTATCTGCAGGAATATTAAAGAACCCTTGAATTTGATCAGCATGTAAATCCACAGTAATAATGCGTCCAATGCCTGCAACCATTATTAAATCAGCTTTGAGTTTTGCACTAATAGGAACACGCTTAGAGCGAGGCCTTCTATCTTGGCGTGCATAACCATAATATGGAATAACCGCTGTGATTGAACCAGCGGAAGCTCGTTTTAAAGCATCTGCAATCAACAAAATCTCCATTAGAGAATCATTTACAGGATAGCATGTTGATTGGATGATAAAGATGTCTTTACCTCTAACGTTCTCGTGAATGTCAACATTCACTTCTCCATCGTTGAATCGGTCAATTTTTGCATCTGCCAGTGGCATATTTAAGCTTTTAGCAACAGATGCTGCTAATGCTTTATTAGTGTTGCCGCAGATTAAGACTGTGTTATTCATAAATAACTCTGATGGATTTTAAACTGAAATATGTATTGAATGTTACCATGAATTTTAAAATCTTATATTCCGATTAATTCGTACATCTATAATGCCTTTATTCGCATAAATTGTCAATGTAATGAGTGGGTGTCAACCTTATAAAGGTTATATTTGTATGATATAATAATATAAAGGGGGAAAAATACTATAATCAAAGAATATGTTTTCTGGGATGTTATTAATTCATCCAAAAATTGAGACGTGGTATGGATATGAATAAAGAAATAAGGACAGTTTATCAGCATTTTATGTGCATGCTTTTATTTTTTAATGCGATTGTAGTAGAGGCTCGACCTATTTCATATCCTGGAGGTTGGACAGTGATGCAAAAAAATGAGATGGACATACATTCACTTCATCTTCATTATTCTCCTTCAAGCCAATATTCAGTTGGTTATAGACTTGAGTATTGGGAAAATAAAGACTGGTCATTTCATGGTCTACAAGTGAATTACTTAATTAAGCGCTGGAATAACATGAACTCTCAAGCAAATTTTTATTTCAAAAACGCCGTTGGACTAGCTATCAATGATGGTAGTGTGTTTAAAGGGCATACACAAGCTGGTGTTTTTTCAGGTATTGCTTGTGATTGGGAAAATCGTCGTTTTTTCATTAGTTATGAGAATAGGGGGTATTATTTGGGTGATATTGAGACTCTTTTCATACAGAAATCTAGAATTGGCGTTACACCCTATATTGGAAACTATGGAGATCTTCATACGTGGTTAATGTTACAAGTAGACCATAATCCAGAAGTTGCGAATCATGTCATCATTACACCACTTGTAAGGCTTTTTAAAGGGGAATATTTAGCCGAGATTGGGGTAAGTGATAATGGGGATTTATTATTAAATTGGATTATAAGGTTTTAAGGAGAAAATGAAATGAAACAAATTATGTTAATGCTGTGTTTATTTGTGGTAGCGTTTGCAGAGAATACAAAGGACGCTGTGTATGTGAGTGTCAATGGTTTAGTCTGTGATTTTTGCGCCGTTTCTTTAGAAAAGGTGTTTGGTAAACAACAGGCTGTCCAGTCTATCAAAGTGGACTTAAATAAAAAGATAATTACTATTTATTTCAAGCAAGGTAAGAGCATCGATGATTCTAAGATTGTAAAGCTGATAGAGGATTCTGGTTACAATGTAAGGGAAATCAAGCATGAACAATAAAGAAAGCTCTATTTGGCACCAAACAATCTTGCCTTCATTAAGTTTATTCACATCTTTCGGGACGCTCATTTGTTGTGCGTTGCCGATATTAATGGTGAAGCTTGGAATGGGGGCAGCACTTGCTGGGTTAATTGGAGCAGCTCCATGGATCACCGTTATATCAGACTATAAGCTAAGTATATTTATTGCCGGAGGTGTTTTACTTTTAGTTGCATCATTTATGGTGTGGTACACAAGAAATGCGCCATGTCCAATTGACTCTACCAAAGCCAAGGCGTGCTCTAGAATGAGGTCCCTTAGCCGTATTATTTTGGGTGCTTCAATTTTAATTTATATTGTAGGTTTTTTCTTTGCCTTCTTGGCAACGTCTTTTTTGTTATAAAAGTTATAGTGTTTAAAGAGTGGCTGGGGTGGTAGGATTCGAACCTACGCATGCGGGGATCAAAACCCCGTGCCTTACCGCTTGGCGACACCCCAATAAAAGCTATATTTTGCGCCGAAGTTGGATCTTAGTCAATAGTTAATTAGAAATCTTAAGCCATTTTATTACAGTTTACACTGTTGCTTGATTTCTGGAGATAAGAGAATTAAGAGTAGTTGGTTGTGAGAAGTCGCTTGATTTAAGCAAAAAACATTTTTCAGTATAGGGATATGCCTCATGCCGATGAGACAGTTTTTTTCAGTGAGAGACACCAACTCTTTTAATCCACCTAATACGATCAACTGATGGTTTTGAGCATAAACGAATGTCTTTAGCTCATTTTGAACAATATCCTTTTGAGGATTTAAGTATTGATGACGCAGGTGGATATTTAATATAAGACCGTGTAAACCATATGTCTCTGAGTGAATGGTTAAATTTAAAGTTAAAGGGTGGTTCTCAAAATATTCTTTATTTTCAATCGATGCCGTTTCCCCCTCCATCATGTGGAGTTGCGGTTTTGCAAGAACTCTCGCAAGCCCTAATGTCTCAAGATTTTTAATCTTTGCCAAGAAGAAGTTATACTGAGATGTTTTTTTTGGCTGGACACCTAAAGCTTGAGAGGGGTCAATGCCAAGTTCTTGAAGGTGTTCAAAGTCAATGGCAATAATATCAGTCTTTATTTCAATTTGATTCGGTTCGCAGTCATTATGTTCCAAAAAGGATAGCAGTGTTTTTTGCTGGGAATCTTTGGTTTTTAAAAAAAGTGAGTGTTCCGAAGTGTACGCGCTTTGACTGGAATATGAGAGTCCACTGTTTTTCAAACGATCTAAAAGTATTTGTGGTGAGGAAAACGAGGGTTTATAAGACAAAGCAACAAAAGCATCAGTATCTTTTTCTTGAGAAAAAGTATGCTGTTTTGAATGGTACTCAATTTTATGATGCTCTTTAAGCCAGGCAAGCCATTCTAACCAACTCAGGTCGTCCACCGAGACGTCTGTAATATTATGAATGGATTTTGTGGAGCACGGATTATGGAAAGCCCAACATGCTCTGTCAATTATCGCAGCAAGGGGCGAGTGATTCCCTTGAATGGAAATTAAATTATTAGTAATGGTGATGTCAATTCCGTTAAAGGGGTCAGAAATATGTTCAGCGAAACAAAGGTTAATCATGCCAACGATGAAAGTTAATTTCGCCATAAAACACCTTCAAAAAGTAAATCATTCTTCTGTCTATGTATGTGAAATTCTTTCCATGAGAAGTCCTCATGGAATATTTTTGGAAGATGGTTCCATTTTAAAAAGCCTTTTATCTCAATGGTGTCAACATCAATGGTTAGGGATTGCTTATTAAGCGGCAATAGAGTCAAGATTTGCTGCGGTGTTTTTCTTGAAGGAGCGGTGATCGTTTCTGATTGAAAAGACTTGCAAATCAAGATTATGAAAAAAGAGAGCAGCAGTACAATATGTTTAAGCTTCAAAGAAAACATTGTTTTTTAAGTAAGTTATTTTCAATGGCTGACATAAAGGAAGTTGCTCATTAAGGCGCTCGATATTTTTAAAAGAAAAACTGATGCCTTTTAAATTGAAACAAGAGCCATTGTAGTGTAGTTCTGAGATATGAAGCGAGCTTAGTGTGTGCGTGTAGTCTGTTAGATGAGTTGCTGTCTCTTCGAGCGGCGGCTTATTGGAAATATTGAAAAAAAATAAAACCAGGAAGATTAAAATGAAAAGATACATTTTGGTAGTTTAGAATAGCATTACGGCTCATGCGATACGGTGAAATGCAATTAATGATTAGAGGTTTTTTGAACCACGGTCTCAATTGTTCCATCCGAAAGCTGGATATTGATGCTGTCACCTTGAGAGATGTGTTTTATACTCGTGATTGCTTTATCTTTATTGGATGAAACAATACCATAACCACGCTCAAGGGTTTGCATTGGGCTAAGTAGATTCAATTTCTGAATGAGGTTTGAATGCATTTGCTCTTTTTGCTTGAAGCATTGTTCCATTAACCAATGGAGTTGTTGTAAGCGGTTTTTTAATAACTCTTGTTCCTTTAGTAAGTTCGGCTTTAATGAAAAGAGCGTCAGAGTGTTTTTTTGAGTTGATTGTTCAAGACGTGCTAAATGACGTTGAATGCTGAAATGGAGTTGTTGTTTAATATGTAGAATTTTTGTTGCGAACAAAGAAATTCTCTGTTCGGGGGTCATTAACCTCTTGCTTAATTGGTATATCTTTTCATGATATGCAGCAAGTGAGCGTTGCAATGTTTTATTAAGTTGAAACTCAATTTGTTCTAATTGTTGAATAAGTGTTTGGCTCTCTACGCTAATTAACTCTGCTGCTGCTGTAGGTGTTGCAGCTCGTTTATCAGCAACAAGATCAGATAGGGTCACATCAATCTCATGTCCCACAGCAGACACCAGAGGTAAATCGATAGAGGCCATTGCTCTGACAAATGCTTCATCATTGAAGGCCCATAAATCTTCGGTACTCCCTCCACCCCTTGTGACAACAATTACATCGCAATCGTAGTGAATAGTTTGATTCAACGCATTGATGAGTGATTTTGGTGCCTCTTCCCCCTGCACTAATGCAGGAAACAGAATGATTTCAATCATTGGCATTCTTAGTTTTAATGTTTGAATAAAGTCATGAATGGCGGCACCGCTTGGTGATGAAACTACACCTACACGTTGAGGGTAGCGAGGAATTATTTGTTTTTTAGATTCATCAAATAATCCTTCAAGCAACAATTTCTTCTTCAGGGCTTCGAATTCTGCTTGTTTTTGACCGTAACCTGCAGGTATTATCTGTGAGACAATACACTGGTATGTACCTCTGGGCTCATATAATGTAACCTTTGCAAGTACTTGGATTTGATCGCCGTTATTGAATGGTTCCACGTGGAAATTATTTTGCTTGAAAAAAACACAACTGACCTGAGCAGACTCATCTTTCAGTGAAAAATAACAATGACCTGACTTCGCAACCATTAAATTTGATACTTCGCCAATTACCAGCACTGGACCAATTTGATCTTCGAGTAATTGTTTAGCAGCTTTATTCAGTGCACTAACGGGTATGGGTTTCAACTCTTCCATCTTGCTAGCATACAGCAGCTAGGAATTTTTACGACGGTTTTTTGTTGTGATTTTTTAAAAAGATCATGTTACCATCATTTCATGATCCAAAAAAAGTGTCTATTACTACAGTATAAGGGGTAAAGATGAGCCAAAAAAGAGAGCCAATTCGTCATAATTTAGAAATAAAGGCGGGTGAAAAAGTTGCGATTTGTAGGTGTTGGCAATCAAAGCGCATGCCTTATTGTGATGGTTCGCATCGTGAATATAACGAAAAAAATGATGAAAACATGGGGCCTGTCATAATTTCTGCTATAACTAAGGATGATTAAGATAGTTTTTGGAAATTATGGACATTAAAAAATACATCGTTATTAGTTTATTATTATTGGTTTCAGGTATTGCTGAAGCCGTTCGTTTTGAGCTTAAGCCTGGCCAAGAAATTTATGGTCAATTAATGTACACGGTATACGATAACAGTAATGGCATCTTTGAATTTACTAGAAAACACGATGTTGCACATGATGTTTTTTTAGAGGCAAATCCAAGTCTTAACAATAATTTAGTAGAAAAGAATACGGTTGTGATTTTACCGAAGCGATTTATTTTACCTGCAGCTCCTAAAAAAGGCATTGTGATTAATGTTGCAGAAAGACGGTTGTATTTTTATGACCCATCAGGAAAGTATGTTGATACTTTTCCAGTCAGTATTGGAAAAAAAGATTGGGAAACGCCTCTAGGACGTTTCAAAATTGTAAGTAAAAAGAAGGATCCAGTGTGGTATGTGCCAAAGTCATTGTTTGATGCTCAGGTGGCAAAAGGTGTTGATATGCCTAAATACGTATTACCTGGCGAGGATAACCCATTAGGTAAATTTGCCATGCGATTATCAATTACAAGCTACCTGATTCATGGAACCAACATGCCGGAGCGGATTGGAAGAAGACAAACTGCAGGGTGTGTCAGCTTATATCCGGAAGACATCAAGCGATTATTCTCCTTGGTGAAAGTGGATACGCCAGTTACCATTATTGATCAGCCCGTTAAAATGGCGTATCATGAAAATCAACTCTGGGTAGAGTCACATACTGCTTTAGACGAAGATTGGAGAATTCCTTCCTTTAAGGATCCCACCACGAAGGATGAGCGTAAGATGCAGACAGCGTATAAGCGTTGGAAGAAAAGTGAAAATTTACCAGATGAGATACTAATGACAGTTATTAAGGATCATTTTGGGATACCTAGAAAAGTTAAAAGGTAAAAAGCATGTTAAAGTCAGTAAAATTTAAAGTGTTAGACGAGCGCATAGGTCGTGACTTCCCAGCGCCACAATATGTAACTACGGGCTCAGGGGCTTTAGATTTAATCGCATGCACTCATACTCCCCTTTCAATCTCTCCTGGAAAGGTCGAGCTTATTGGAACAGGCCTTGCAATTCATATAGAGCACCCAGGTTATGCTGCGGTGATTTTACCTCGATCAGGCCTTGGTCATAAAAAGGGAATCATTCTAGGAAATAGCGTAGGTCTTATTGATTCTGATTATCAAGGCGAACTTAAGGTCTCTTGTTGGAACAGAAGTCAAGTTGCTTACACGCTCATGCCAGGCGAACGTATCGCCCAATTAATGTTTATTCCAGTCGTACAACCTGATTTACAGCAGGTAGATGAGTTCTTAGAAACAACAGAGCGTGGTGAAGGTGGATTTGGTAGCACTGGCCAATTTTAATGTACACTTTCAAGTCTAATCCAAAACCAGAGATTTTTCGGGCCTATGATATACGAGGTCTTGTAGACAAGCATTTATTTGCAGATGATTACTTCAGTATTGGGTACGTATTTGGTAAAAGGGTATTGGAATCAGGAGAATCCAAAGTTGTTATCGCTAGAGATGTACGCCCATCTTCAAAACCTTTTAGTGAAGCATTAATAGCCGGTTTAAATGCGTGTGGTTTAAAAGTCATTGATCTTGGAGAGGTGCCAACCCCTGTTCTAAATTATGCTACAAAATCAGTTTCTACAGCAGGATTAATGGTGACAGGTAGTCATAATCCTAAATCATATAACGGTTTGAAAATGATTTTAAAAAAAGAAGTGCCAACCAGTGAAGAGATTCAATCATTGAAGAATGAATTACTCAAGGTCACTCCACCTAAAGTTCACAATATTGAAAAAAATTACGAAGCAATGGATATACTTCCTGCATATATAGGAGAGATGGTTGAGCGTCTTCCAATTGCTAGACAAATGAAAGTGGTTGTAGATGCTGGAAATGGTGTTGGAGGTGTTTTAGCTCCAAGCCTTTATGAAGCCCTCGATATGGAGGTTATTCCTCTATATTGTAAGCCTGATGGTGATTTTCCAAACCATCACCCTAATCCTGGTGATCCCGATAATCTAGTAGATCTAATTCATGCAGTAAAAAAACACCAGGCAGAACTTGGTCTTGCTTTTGACGGTGATGGAGATCGTTTGGGTGTTGTAACACCAAAAGGGGAAATTATTTGGCCAGATCAAGTTTTATTATGGATGACTAAGTATTTAGTGGCTCAGGATAGACAGCCAAAGGTTGTTTTTGATGTGAAATGCGAGCAATACCTTGAGGATGAAATGTTGGCATGGGGCGCTATACCAATCATGTGGAAGACCGGTCATTCATTAATCAGGGCAAAAATAAAATCCAGTAAGGCGGCAATTGGAGGAGAAATGAGTGGACATATGTTCTTGCCATTTTTTTGGTATGACTTTGATGATGCTTTTGCTGCAGGTGCAGTTGTGTTAAAGATGCTCTCAGAACAACAGGACACAATTGATGAATGTTTGAATTTCATACCAAAAAGATTTTGTACCCCCGAGAGAGTTATCTCTGTACCAGAGGAAAAAAAGTTTTCTATTGTAAATGCGTTTAAAGAAAAAATTGTATTTAAAGATGCAACAGTGAGCCAAATCGATGGTGTTCGAGTAAACTTTAAAGATGGTTGGTTCTTGGTGAGAGCTTCAAATACAACGAGTGCTTTAACGGTCAGAATCAGTGCTATAACGAAAGCACGTTTACAGGAATTACAAGACTTACTGAATTACGAATTACAGCAATTTGACTCAAATATTAAAATCGGTTAATCCGTAAAATTAAGCTATAATTAAATCCATCATTCTCATGGAGAGAGAGTATGGCTGTAAAGGATTTATCCAAACGAAAATTTTTAATAACCTGTGTTAAGAGCCTAAGTGCTTTTGGCGTCGTTTTTGGCTTATGGCCATTTTTTAGTTCGATGCAACCAAGTCGCAAGGTTGAGGATGCCTCAAAACCGATTACGGTTGGGTTGGAAGATCTTCAACCAAATGAAGTAAAGAAAGTGCTGTGGCGTGGTATGCCAATTTATATTATCAAGCGAACAGACGATCAAGTGTATCAATTAGAAACATATACGAAGATGTTAAGTGATCCATCATCTGTCAATTCGGAGCAACCAACATTTGCGATGAATCCATATCGATCAAAACGCAAAGACATTTTAGTGGTAGTTGCTGTTTGTACGCATCTGGGATGTTCACCCACATATAAGCCTAAGAAGAGCTCAGTTGATAATGCATGGGAGGGAGGGTTTTTCTGTGCATGCCATGGGTCAAAGTTTGATTTATCAGGCAGGGTTTACAAAGGAGTTCCCGCACCCACCAACTTACTCATACCTCCGTACCATTTTGTAAATGAGGATACGCTGATTATTGGTTCTGAGGGTTCTGCTTAAAATGAACAAAGTATCGAAATGGGTGAACCAACGATTGCCTATTTCCTCTTTTTTCAAAAAAAATATAAAAGAGTTTTATGTGCATCGCTCACTGAATTTGCTATATGCAATGGGAGCGTTGGCTTTTTTGGTATTATTCATTCAAATTTTGACTGGTATATTTTTGATGATGTATTACATTCCAACTGCGGAACAAGCTTTTTCATCAGTAGAAGCGATCATGAGAGATGTCAATTATGGTTGGTTAATCCGATACATGCATGTTGTGGGAGCATCTTCTTTTTTTATTATCATTTATTTTCATGTTTTTAAATCATTACTCTATGGTTCTTATCAGAAGCCTCGGGAGCTCTTATGGATGACGGGTGTAGTGATTCTTATTTTGTTAATGGCCATTGCGTACACAGGCTATGTATTGCCATGGGGGCAAATGTCATTTTGGGCAACAAAAGTCATTATCTCTTTTGTCACTGTCATTCCTTTTATTGGTGATTCTTTAGCCGTTTGGATCCAAGGGGATTATGCGGTGTCAGGCGTCGTATTATCACGGTTTTATGCATTTCATGTAGTTTTATTGCCTTTGATTATAATAGCACTTATAGGCATTCATATTATTTGTCTACATGTTGTTGGGTCAAATAATCCAGAGGGTATTGATGTCAATCCTCATAAGAAGCCAAGTAAAAAGAAACAAAAATCGATCAAGCCATTTTATCCATTCTATGTGATTAAGGATCTGCATGCGGCAGTGGTCTTTCTTTTGATTTATTTTACAGTGATTTTCTATTTTCCTACATTGAACGGCATTTTTCTTGAGCATATTAATCAAGAGCCTGCAAATGCGCTGGTAACTCCTGCTCAAATCCACCCTGTATGGTATTTATCACCCTATTATGCAATTTTAAGAGCTGTGCCTGATAAGCTTTTTGGTGTGGTTGCAATGGTTGCCGCAATTTTTATTCTGTTTTTCCTGCCATGGTTGGATAAAAGTCCAGTTAAATCAATGAAGTATAAGGGACGGTGGTCAAAAGTGTTTTTTGTTCTTCTGATTGTGAGTATTATTGGGTTAGGCTATTTGGGTCTAGTGAAAACAAGCGTTGCGGGAGTCATCGCGGCTAGAGTATTTACCGTTTTATATTTTAGTTATTTTTTATTCATGCCCCTATACACGAAGTTTGAAAAATGTACTTACCCACCGCGATTTTAATTTTTTTTTCAGCCTTGGCTTGTGCAGAGCAGCCCCTTGTCGAGTTACCTCATATCTCTGTTGATCCGTCAAATCAAGAAAGTGTATTTAGAGGAGCAGTGTTTTTTGCTGCAAAATGTCAAAGTTGCCATAGTATGGCGTATTTAAGGTATGACAAGATATCCAATGAAGCTGGAGTTAAATACGGTATGGCGCCCACCTGGCCTGCTGGGGCTTGGATGGGTCATCCTCCACCAGATCTATCACTTGTAGCAATTACTAGAGGATCCGATTGGGTATATGGTTATTTAAAAGGCTATTACAAAGAGGGTGATGGCTATCAAAATCTTGTCGAAAAAAATACTCGTATGCCGAATCCTTACCCTGCTCTGCAAGGAGACCAAGTTTTGACAATGTCTCTTGAGAGCATCGAAAAAGAAAGGCCTAGATTGTTTCGAGCCCTTCGTTTAGAAAAAGCTGGAACAATACCTGCTCATGATTTTAACACTAAAGTATTGGATCTAGTTCATTACTTAGTCTATGCATCGGACCCCTCTGTCATTGAGAGAAAGTCTATTGCCCCATACGTCTTGGCATTCTTGATGGTTTTTGCCTTGAGTACCTTTCTCTTATATCGTAGTTTCAAAAAAGATTTAGACCAATAAAAAATTGATTAGCAGTTGAGTTTAGTAACGAGCATGGCATACTATTAAAGATAAACCGGAGTCTAAGATGTTTAAAATGATTTTCTCTTTAATATGTTTAATGGCCGTGTCTCTTGTAAACGCAGCTCCTGAAAATTTAAGCGCTCATCATGAAGATGAGGAAGCGGTTTCAACAAGAGCGCAAGTTGAGGAAGTAATTAAGAATTATTTAGATAGTCATCCTCAAGCAGTATATCAGGCCCTTATTAAATATCGTAATCAAGAAATGGCAAAACAAGAAAGATATTCAAAAGATGCTGTAATCAAGCATTACGACCAACTATTTAAGTCGAACTCTCCAAGCTTTGGTAGCCCGAATGCACCTGTTACAGTAGTAGAGTTTATGGATTATGATTGTGCTCATTGTAAGATTGTCGGCCCACGTTTAGCGGCTCTTGCACAGTCTGGTCAGCTAAGAGTCATTGTAAAGCACTTACCAATTCGAGGAAAAACATCCTTATATTCTAGTCAAATGGCCTTGGCGGCTAATAAACAAGGAAAGTTTGAAGCAGTATATGAAGCTCTTTTAAAAGCTGATAACATTTCTTCAGACAAGCAAATTGATGCGATTGCCGAAAAAGCAGGCGTTGACTTAAAACAAGCAAAGCAGGACATGAATAAATTTCAGACAGAAATTGATGGCAATTTCAAGTTGGCTACTCAGTTGAAGTTACAAGGTACACCGTCATTAATATTTAGTAACGGCAATCCAAAAACTGCAGTATTTGTTCCAGGAGCTGTAAGTGACGACACGCTTAAGTCCATCATTAAAGATTTGCGCGTTTAGTTTAATTGTACTGAGCACATTTGCCAGTGTAGGGTGTGGCCGACAAGGCCCACTTTATTTAACTGAATCCAACAGTGGCAACACAGCATCATATACCCTACCTACCTCAAGAGACGCTAAATCTTGATGGATGATCTTATTATTTTCATGATAGATCGCTCCAACGTCTGGTGTATTAACGTTTTCACGATATAAACTAACGCATGGATGTTTTAATATGCATGCCAAATGAGTTAGGCCTGTGTCAACACCAATGCATAACTTTGATGCCTCAATCAATTGTTTAACATCCATGATTGATGTGGGTGGTAAATTACGTGCTTCTGGAATTTTCTTCTGATTGTTTAGATATTCTTTTTCTGAACCATTAATAACGCATACTTTAAAGCCTTTGAGATTGAGTTCTTTTGTGAGTTCATTCCAACGCCCCCACGTCTTTTTGACACAGGAAGTATTTGGAAAGAGTAAAATAGTTTTAGAGTCTTTGTATCGTTTAGATGGTGTTAAAAAGTAGCTTTTATTAAGATCAAACGGGTATTGTAATATGCTGCCAATGAATTTTCGAAATTGTGACGGTAAGTGTCTTTCTGGTACATTAACAACATGATGATAGAAGTACCGTCCAGGTGATTCTTTCATGCGATAAGCATCATGTAACATGGTCTTTTTGCCGTGACCGTAGAAGATGTTAGGTCTTGATAAATAGCCTAGGAAAGCAGTTCTAATTAGTCCCTGTGCATCAATCGTGAGATCGTACGAGTGTTCTCTTAGCTCGCGAAGAGAGGATTTAAAAGCCTTTCGCGTCGTAGCCTGAAATGGTTTTTTTCGCCATTGACGAACGTCCGTTGTGATGATTTTTTTTACGTTTGGTAAAAGTTGTGGTAATTCAGCAAATGGCTTTTCAACGACCCAGTCAAATATAATTTCTGGTCGATGCAAGTGACATTCAAGCATTCCTTGGAAACAGTGCACTATATCGCCTAGCGAGGAGGTTTTGATTATCAGGATACGCATTCAAGTCTTCTCATAACATGGTCAAATACGGTATTGGGATGCAGTTCATCAAGACACCGCCTGTAGGTTAAAGGACAAGTCTTTTGTTGACACGGCTGACAACTCAGATTTAAAGAAAGAATGGTGGCGTTAGTTGATAATGGAGGTGCTTTGTCTAATGCTGTTGGTCCAAACATTGCAACAATGGGTTTATCAAGTGCTGCTGCAACATGCATCAACCCTGCATCATTTGAAACGAGTAATTTTGACTGATTTAGAATGCCGGTTGCGGTCACTAAATCGATGACACCAGTTAAGTTAATACAGTCTTTTGTTGGCAAATTAATTTTTTTTGCAATCGTTTGGTCATTTTTGCTCCCAAGTAGAACAATTTTAAACCCCTTACGAATGAGTAACATACCAAGCGTTTTAAAGGATTCTACTGGCCAACATTTAGATGCTCCAAATGACGCGCCGGGAGCCAAAATAATATAGGATGTGTTTATAAGTTCAGAAGGCATTTTGTATTTTGGTAACACAAGATGGGGTTTTAAACAATTTTCAAATTCATCAACCTTTCCATTGATCCTAAGTAAGTTTGCGTATTCTACGATGGTTTGATTGCCTATATGTCTTTTCTTTTGGGCGTGATTGATTAAACCAAACCGGCACTCACCTCTCCATCCAATGCGGTTAGGGATTTTTGCAAGCCATGGAATAAGAGCGCTTTTGATGTTATGAGGTAAAATAAAGGCTTGATCGTATTTTCCTTTTAATGTGTTTGCTAATTGTCTTTTTTCTTTAAGGTTTAAATGACCTGTGGAGTCATTTGTAGGGTAAATATTTTTAACGCCGCTCATCATTGCGTAAATGGGTTTGAGATATGAGCGACATACCACGTCTACCGTTGAATTATGTTGTAATTGGATCTTTTGAATCAGCGTGTGACTGACTATTGCATCTCCAAGCCAAGAAGGAGCAATCATTAAAGTTCTCATGATTGTACACCACGCTCCCGATCAATCTTATTGACAATTTCTGAGATTAAAACATCTTGTTGGTCCACTTGCCCGGATTGCTTCATTTGAATGAATCTATTTTCCCATAGTAGGCTGATACGCACTTGAATTATCGAGTTGTTTTCAATAGAAGCATAAACTCCTATTGGAGCATGGCAATCAAGAGAAAGACCAGCACAAATGGCCCTTTCAGTTTCCACACATAAACGAGTCTGAGAATCATTAATCTTTTCGATGAAATGGATAAGAGACGGGTTGTTCTTTTTGCATGTTACTATGATTGCTCCCTGGCTCGCCGCAGGGATAAACGTATCATGATCAAGGTATTCTTTGATGTGTTGGGTTAGTTGAAGTCGCTTGATTCCTGCTGCTGCAAGAATGAT
>NZIM01000023.1 GCA_002691585.1 Legionellales bacterium | reverse complement strand
CAGGGCTGGTTTTGAAATAGCGAAATGGGGAGCGTTTTGTCATTCGCAATGCTAAATCGCCACCCTGCCCTTCACAACCGAGTTTCCTCTGACAAAGCCGCCTTGTGCGGTGGCAGTCGGGATGCAGACTATGGTGTCCAGTGAGCATCTGGTAGCAGAAACGCGTGGGTGGTCGGCGTACGATTGGGCAGGGCATTGCATCAAGCAGACGCGTGGCATTCTCGAAGATCAAGCTTGTGAGCACTACACGCTGAGGCAATGGCAGTTTGCTCGTTAGATTTTTGAGTTATACGTAAATCTGAATTTCATAGCGGTCTGCGTGCATGTTTTTTCGTGCCAAAGAGGCACTTTGTCACCTCCGGCCGATTATTAAGTTGACCTAAAAACTAACCTCCGCGATCAAGTTTGGAATTGCAAAGGCAAAAGGTAGGGGAAATTCGTCTGAGGATCGACATCTATTTTCATGATCGGAGCCATCCATTCAGCCCATTTGGCATTCACTGAAGAGCCTGCGAGATAGGTTTGGGTTGCAATCAGGTCATCTGTCTCGAAATAGCCGAACAATTTTAAACCATAGCGAAAAATATTATAGTTTGAAATGCCGGCTTCTCGTAGTGTATCCAGCATCTCTGGCCAAATTTCATCATGGCGTTTTTTATATTCGTCTTCATAGCCTGGACGAACCTCCAGTACCCATGCATAGGATGCCATCAGCTCCCCCCCTTCCACTTTAAAAAACAATCCCGTAACGCGATAATTTCCGTCAGTACGTCTTCAAATAATGTATTCATGTAGTCCTGATGCACCGGTTCGATCGCCAAAGCTCCATCAAAGCCCACTTCGTGCAAGGTCCCAAACATCGCCGGGAAGTTAAGCGTGCCATGCGCGAACTTTGTCTGAAGCGCTCCCATTCGGGCCTGTCGAAGGTGAACATGTGCGGCGAACTGCGCAAGTGGGTCTATTTCATCTTGCCTGTAGCCCAGGCAGGTAAAATGTGAATAATCCAACGCAAGCTTGACGCCTGTCGCCTCAACAAGATCACCAACAATGGCAGGACTTTCGGCAAATGAATGAACATGGGGCTCGATACATAATATGGCGTTGAACCCTGAAGCAAGATCGACCATTGCGGCCAAACTTTTTTGCGAGACCGCAAATGCCTCCGACCGCGATTGTCCAGGATTCACCACTCCTGGCAAAATAAACACTGTCTTGATCTTCGCAGAGTCGGCAAATGTGAGAACATGGCGTAAATCCTCTAGATTTTGCGCCAAAGTGCCAGGCAGTGAAAGGTTGTGGCCGTCCAAACCGTTACCGAACAAATGGTAGTAATTCGGAATTTCAACTCCCAAATCAACGAGTTGTGCTGCGGCGGCTTTTGGGTCAGACAAAATCAGCGATTTATCTAATGCTGATCTGTAAAACAACCCGATATCAAGCGCTCCAATTCCTAATGCTTTGGAAATATCAGCAGCCTCCCGCAGTGAACAGGAAGGCAGCGACCAAGAAGTAAGCGAAAGACTCATTTAACGACCTCCATTTTCTGGCTTGCAACAGATTTGTATAGTGCAGCGATGGTGGCAGTAACTTCGGCGCCACATTCGGCATCAGATGCATTGAACACATTCTCACCAGCGCACAGCTTTGCAAACACCTGAACGGGTAGCGCACCGTCATACTCAGCTCGATCAAGAGTGAGTTTATCATCATCAGCGTCTAGCCGCCACAACTCAACGGTAGCTTTCTGGTTGTCAAACATGATCATGCCTTCTGTACCAAAAATACGGATGTCTGTGTGCATGCCTTTGTGCTTCGGCACCGTCGAAGCACCAGAAAGTACAATTGTTGCACCATTGCTGGCGCGTGCAGTTGCAGCATCATAGAAATCTACACCAGATGGGGATAGGCCAGAGGCACAGAAAACTTCGGCAACAGTCAGCCCTGTAACGTGTATCATCCATGCGAGCGAATGGCTCATCTGACCCCAAGCATATCCACCGGCCTTTGCTGGATCGGCCCAAGTGCTTGCAGGGGGACGGAATAGGTGATCGGCGGTTTCGGCCATCGGTTCACCTGCGAATAAATCGTGCAAAGGAGATGCCATCTGGCATACGATATGACGCACTTCACCGATGCGGCCACGTTCAACCCAGGCTTTTGCCTTGGATGTGTAGTCCTCAAAATTCAGTCCGGTTGGCACCAGCACTTCGCGCCCCGCTTCTCTGGCTGCTGATGCAATTGCGCGGCCATCTTCAGAGCAGGTGGCCATCGGTTTTTCAACAAGAACATGTGCCCCGCCTTTCAAGGCAGTGATGGCAGGGTCAGTGTGAAAAATATGTGGAGTTGAAATCATTACGCCGTCGAGGTTTTCGGCAGCCATCATCGTCGCAACATCGGTATACTGCGCAGCGATTCCGAATTTTTTACCGGCAGTATACAGTCGGGATTGGTCAAGATCACAAATTGCGACTATTTCAGCTTCGCGGCAATTTTTGATCGTTGGAATATGGTTGAAGGTGGCCCACCAGCCAATACCTACAACGCCTATACGGGCAGTCATGATATACCTCCCTCACTGGATTGATCCATTGTCGATCTATAAACATTTTGCATATGTTTTTCGGCGGCTTCCGCCGCTGCGGAAGGATCGCGCATGCTAAGCGCGTCAAATAACGCCCGATGATCGCGAAGGGACTGATTAAGTACTTCCGGTCGTTCCGATGCACGTCGCCTAAACTCAAGTCCCAATGAATTGAGGCTTTCACCAATCCGTTTGAGAAAAGAATTACCAGACCCTATCCATATTGTTTCATGGAATTTGAAATCGGACAGGCGAAACTCATCAGCGTCTTTAAGCGTTTCTTCCTGATTGGTCAGAATGTTATCCAGCGTTGCGAGCTGGATCTCGTCCATATTGATGGCCGCCCGACGAGCGACATCCCCCTCAATAAGAGATCGAGCATCGTAGAGTTCACTGATGTTCATCTTTTCCAAAGAAAGAAAGAAGCGAATTGGGCCAAGTAGTGCATCACCATCAAGATCGGTGATATACGCTCCCCCTCCATGCCGTGACTTAATTACGCCAAGGATTGATAACCCTCTGACAGCTTCACGGACAGAGGGACGCGAAACATTAAGTTGTTCAGCTAATTCGCGTTCTGGTGGAAGTTGATCACCAGGTTTCAATGTTTTAGCTGTCACCATATCAAGGATGCGACGTGCCACAATCTCAGCTAATGACTCACGCTTAATAGGGAAATCGAAGTTAAGCCTTGAAGTCTCACTTTTCACAAGCTTTCTCCTTTTAAGCGCCGCCAAAAACTAGTGAGATGAATTCGCGGTGCAATTACTGATCCGATAAGTAACAGCCCAATCACGCCGGTTTGGACATGTCCAGTAATGTTAGTAAGCGCCATACCATTTCGCAAACTTAAAACAATGAGAATCGCAAGCAGGGTACCAAACAACGTTCCAGAACCGCCAAAAATGCTAACCCCACCAAGAAGGACGATCGTGATGATGTCAAGCTCGAAGCCCAGTGCTACGTCACCGCGTACGGCCCCTACACGCGCCGCGTACAACAGTCCTGCAAAAGCAGATACCAAGCCTGATGCAATAAATAGAAACATCTTATGGCGGGCCGTGTTAATACCCGCGTAATCGGCTACTTCACGATTTGTGCCGATTAAATAGGTTTTGCGACCAAAGCCTGATCGTTGAAGAACAATATAGAGGGCAGTAAATAGAATGAAGAAAGCGATGATCGCAAAAGGGATAGGCCCAATCAAACCCTGTTGCCCAAGCGCATCGAACCATTCAGGGAATTCATTGATCCCTCGGTCTTCGACCAAAACCCTTGCCAAACCACGAAAACCGATAAGCGTTGCCAAAGTAACAACTAATGAGGGCAACCCAGCCTTCGTGATAAACCAACCGTTTATGGCTCCTCCGACAACGCCAATAATTAGACAAGCAATGATGACCAAGCCACCTGGTACCCCTCCTTGAATCATCCAGCCAAAAGCGCAGGCCGACAGACCCATCATCGAACCAACAGACAGATCAATTTCAGCGTTGATAATTACAAAAGTCATCACGAGCGCAACTATTACTTTTTCAATCGATAGCTGAAAAAGATTGATCCAGTTCGAAAAGCTAAGGAACTGAGGAGAAAGATAGACGTTTAACAGGGTTATAAAAATAAGAGCACACAGAAGGAAACCCTCCCAACTTTGCAGTTTATTTAAAGCGATTTTCATGCCTGCACCTCGAGCTTCGCATCTTTCTTCTCACGGGAGACCCGCCATTTGACGAGGCGTCGCATCAAAATAGCGTCTGCAGCAACGGATAAAAGGATCAAAGAGCCCAACACGGCTTCGCGCCAGAACTCACTGACCAATTGCCAGCGTACCAGCGACATGTCGATCAAATCTATGAGAACCGCCCCAATCAGCGCGCCAATCACAGAACCTGAGCCACCAAAGATGTTGACTCCACCTACAACGGCTGCGGCTACAGATTTTAACTCAAATCCAAGGCCGGCAACAACTGTAATTGTCCCGAAGCGGGCGAGAAACATGAAGCCCGCCAGACCCGCCAAAGCTCCAGCCGAGACGAAGGCGAAAAAGATGACTAGCTTAGAATTGATACCCGACATTTCTGCGGCCTCAGGGTTTGATCCCACGGCATATAGCTTGCGTGCTGGTCGCACGCGAGACAATGTGATGTGAACCGCAATAACTACCAAGATTGCGACGACAAAGGCAGCACGGAATTGAAACGTTCCAATGGTAAATAACTGGGTGTTAGGGAATTCGACTAACCAAGTCGGTAGGTTGTTGGTGGTGATGGATTTAGCGTCAGAGTATTCAACCAACGCTGATCTGAAAAGTGCCATTGTTCCTAATGTCACTATGATCGACGGAACACGTGCATAGGCAACAAAAAAGCCATTTACCACCCCAAAACAGGCCCCCAAAAGTATTGAGTAAGCAGCCAGCACCAAAGGTGGAATATCGGGGCTGTGAGTTATAAGGCTGCCCGTAGCGAAAGCAACGAAGCCGACAACTGAGCCTATCGACAGGTCGATGTTGCGGGTTAGGATTACCAGCGTTTGCCCACATGCAATAAGCGCCATAATAGCAACCGAGCTCGATATCCTGTTGAACAGTCGTCCGTTCAGGTAATTAGGGACCTGGGTTGAAAAAAATAATAATACAGCGACCAAAACAAACAACAGCGCAAGAATGCGAAGCGTTTGAGGAGGAATACGTGATAGCATCAGATAGTCTCCTGTCGTTGACCCGTGGCGTGCAACATAATAGATTCTTGTGTCGCTTCAGAGTGTTTAAGTATGCTCATCTGATGACCTTCTCGCATCACTAGGATCCGATCACCCATTGCTAAGACCTCTGGAAGGTCGGATGAAATAAGAAGTGCCGAGCCACCTTTGGCAGTTACAGACCGGATCAGATCGTGCACCTCAGCCTTTGCTCCTATGTCGATGCCACGCGTTGGTTCGTCAAATATAAATAGATCCGGGTTCAAATTGAGCCATTTGGCAAGCATCACCTTTTGCTGGTTGCCACCGGACAGCATTCCGACAGGCGTTTCGACATCCGGTGTTCGAATATTCAAGCTATCAACGAAGTGACGCGCGGCCTTACGTTCTTTTTCGCCTTTCAAAAGCCCCAACGGCGATAGAAAATCGTCCAATGTCACAATTGATACGTTAGATTTAATCGCCATCGGCATTGCTAGTCCAAGTTTGCGTCGATCTTCGGAAACATAGGCAATACCGGCTTCAATCGCCGCCCGAGGGGTTGTGAATTTCGTAGTCTGGCCTTTGAATTTTACTACACCAGATGTTGGTGGCATTACCCCAAAAAGGGCCAATGCGACATCAGTACGCCTCGCTCCCACAAGGCCAGCCATACAAAGCACTTCGCCCCTGTGTAGATCAAACGAGATATTCTCAAACACGCCCTCGAGAGTAAGATTGCGAACTTCGAGTATAACTTCATCTCGAGTCGTACTCGCAGCTTTTTCAAAATACTTGCTAAAACCACGGCCTACCATTTCTGTGATCATGCCATCAGAAGTTACTTCGGCAATAGGTTTTGTCGAAATATGGCTTCCGTCGCGGATGACGGTCACGCGATCCGAGATTTCAAATATTTCCTCCAGACGGTGCGAGATATAGACAACTGCTACGCCTTGCCCTGCAAGGTTTTGGGCGATCTTCCGAAGCTGTCCAGCCTCGTGCGCCGAAAGTGAAGCTGTGGGCTCGTCCATGATAAGAACACGTACATCCTGAGAAAGAGCTCGGGCAATTTCTACGGCCTGCTGTTCAGCAAGCGTGAGGCCACTGGCAATGCGACTTGGATCTAATTTAATCCCGATCCGTTTAATCAAGGCGCTGGCCCGCTTGCGTTGTTCAGACGGACGCATCAGCAATCCATCGGAGTTATCACTAATAAAAATGTTCTCCGCTACGTCCAAATCAGGGAAAACCATGGGTTCTTGATAAATTGCAACGATCCCCGCTTCACGCGCTGCTTGAGGTCCAGTTATAATACTGGCTTTACCGTCTAACTCGATTGTGCCGCTCGTTGGCTGATGAATCCCTGTCATGATCTTGATTATCGTCGATTTGCCAGCACCGTTTTCTCCTACGATCGCGTGCACTTCACCCGAGTTAAGGGTGATCGACATAGCAGATAGAGCTTTAGTCATTCCAAAGTATTTAGAAATACTATTCAGGCGTAAGATTGGCTGGGGCATTGAGAAACCTTTAGGCGTTCATTTGGGCCAGTGAAGATATTCCACCGGCCCAAGGCACTATTTGGATGCAGCTTCAACGTTTTCTGAGTTGTAGACTGTAAAGTCTCCCATAAGAATGCGGGAGGAACCGGGGCGACCTGGATCTTCCTCAATGGTAAAATCACCCATTCTTCCTGCGTTAAAAGTTTCACCAATCTCACCCTTCATTTGGCCTGAGGCCAAACCATAAGCAGTGTAATAGGTCAGATAACCAAGATCGCGGAAATCCCAAAGCGCAAACTCTGGAGCGCATCCGTTCATGGTATAGCTGACCATTTCAGATGGCAGACCAAGACCAGACACCCCAACTTGACCACACATACCTTCGTCCTGCATCGCTTTCGCAGCAGCTTGAATACCCACCGTAGTAGGAGACATAATTACGCCAAGATTAGGGTGCTTATCCACGAGAGCCAGCGCACGGTTGTAGCTCACTTCAGCTTGGTCATCACCGTAAACGATATCAACCAATTCAATATTAGAGTATTTTTCTCCTTTGAGTGCGTCTTCCATCGCAGCGATCCATGCATTTTGATTTGCTGCATCTGGCGTTGCTGAAAGTACAGCCATCTGCCCGGAGCCACCAAGGATAGAATGCGCCATATCAGCCATCACAGTACCTATTGAGCCGAAATCGACTTGTGCAACGAATACGTCCTCACCTTCACCGGACGGTATTGGGCTATCCCAAGTGACAACGCGAGTCCCCGCCGCCTGTGCCGCAACAGCCGAAGGTACGATCTGGTCACCCGCGTTGTTGGAAAGCATCACAGCTCCTTGACCTTGTGTTGCTGAAGTCGTCATGATTTCAATCTGACCTGCCGTTGAATTTTCGGGGGTAGGACCAACAAACAACAGCTCTCCAGTATTACCGAGCTCTGCGTGGGCTTCTTGCGCACCTTCATTAGCTTGGTCAAACACCAAAATGCCTAAAAATTTTGGAAGAAGGACCATATTGATGTCTTCTCCTGGGGTCAGTGAAACTGAATGCCCGCCAGCTAGTGTAGCCCCTGCTGTGCCCAGCGAAAGTGCTGCAGCGGCCGTTAATTTAAAGATATTTTTCATGATTTCCTCCAATGATTTCATGATTTAAGTGCTAGTGCACCGGTTACATTTATTTTGGCCGTACCATCAGGCTTGGCCCGCCTTTTGTTCCTGCTCTCCAAGGCCTTCAATTCCAAGGGACATTACCTGCCCTTCTTTCAGATATATTTGCGGATTTTGACCCATTCCAACTCCAGGTGGTGTCCCGGTTGCAATCACATCTCCGGCTTGTAACGACATGAACTGACTAATATGACTGACCAAATGGCGCACACCAAAGACCATTGTTGCCGTACTGCCTTCCTGGTAGCGATGACCGTCAACCTCCAGCCACATCTTCAGGTTTTGTGGATCTGCCACCTCGTCACGGGTTACAAGCCATGGGCCGATGGGACCGAATGTATCGGCAGATTTTCCTTTAACCCATTGGCCACTCCTTTCGAGTTGAAAGGAGCGTTCAGAGACATCGTTAATCACGCAGTATCCTGCAACATGATCCATCGCAGTGCCCTCGCTCACGTAACGGGCCTCTTTACCGATAATAATGCCTAGCTCAACTTCCCAGTCAGTCTTAGTGCTATTACGGGGGATCAGGACGTCATCGTTTGGGCCGCAAATCGAACTGGTAGCCTTAAAGAATAAGACTGGTTCATCAGGTAGGGTCATACCTGTTTCAGCGGCGTGGTCTGAATAATTCAAACCAATGCAGATAAATTTACCTACATGGCCAACGCAGGCACCGATACGGATGTTAGCGTCCAAGATGGGAAGGCTTTCCTCATCAATGTTACGCAATTTGGCGAGACCTTCGTCGTTTAGAACGTCACCAGACAAGTCTTTAATATGGGCAGACAGGTCGCGGTAGGCGCCATTTCGATCATATATTGCTGGTTTTTCCTGACCTAAAGGTCCAACGCGAAGCAGTTTCATAGTCTAAATCCTGACAGGTTTACGGGGGAGGTCGCCGTTTAGTGCTCGCGTGATATCTTGAGCTACAAAGCCTTGAAGACGATTAATAGCAGCTTCGGAATACCATGCCACGTGGGGAGTTAGCAGCAGATTGGGAGCTTTCCGCAATAGCGAAGACATTGCTAAGGGTTCAGCTTGGAAGACATCAATTGCGGCGCCGCCGATAAGGCCTTTTTCGAGGGCATCCGCAAGATCGTTTTCAACGATTAATTGACCACGCGCAGAATTAATGATCATCGCGTGAGGCCGCATTCTCGCCAGCCGGGCAGCGTTAAAAAAATTTGTTGTTTTAACCGTCGCTGGCGCATTCAACGAAATAATGTCCGCATTAGTCAAAAGTGTATCCTCATCGACCAAAGCCGCACCCATTTTTTCCGCTTGCTTCTCTGAAAGCCCAGGATCCGCAACGATAAATGAAAATCCAAAGCCCTTAAGGCGTGTTAGAATGCGTTGTCCGATTTGTCCCATTCCAAAGAACCCAAAAGTCGTCTCTGCAAAGGGTTTAATCGGTTTGGCATGTTTTACTGCTGCCCATTCGCCTGCTCGCACAGAAGCATCCAATGGTACCAATTTCCGCAATAGCGCCATGGCGGCAGCACAGCTGTGTTCGGCAACCTCATCTATGCAGTAATCTGGGACATAGCCGACCTTAAGCCCTGCTTTTTGGGCAGCCTCTAGGTCGATATTGTCATAGCCCACTCCGTAGCGAATAACCGTAGCGCCAGGCTTCACAGCAGCACAACACAAAGGTCCAAACGTGGCAAATTGTACAGCCACCACATCCGCTCCATTTACCACTTTTGCGAGTTCTGCATCGGACTTACTTTGATAAGCTCTTAAGGACGCTCCCTTAGCTTCAGCTGCCGCCTGCTCCTGTGCGAGATTTGGAAAAGTATAGTCTGATATTACAACGCTTAAAGTCATGGCGCATCCTCTAGATAATCATAAATGATTTCGCCCGTGACGAGCGTGAAATCGGCACGCCAGTAGAAACCCTGTAGAGGTTCAAGCACTGGCAAACGGGATATAGGTAACTGTGCGTTTGGCCTCAATTCGACCGTGCAAGCGCCTGCCCAAGCTTCATGAACAATGACATCCGCTAGCTTCCGTCTCGTCAGCTGTCTGATGGCTGGTTTTCCATCAATATGATCTACAGATTTGAGATTTATGTTTGTTGTAAAATCAAAATATGGGGCCAATTCACCTGCATCAACCCGCTTTTGCTTATAGGGCATTGTCCCCGACAAAACATTGATGCCGTTGCGCTCAACGACACCTACCATCAGATCCCCTCGAAATTCTATGCTAGGTTGACCAAGTTTCTTTGGCTGACCGTGCACTTCCCGACCATGAGCAACGCCGATATCCGATGAAAGCACCAGATAAGGAGTATATGCCCCTGCCAGGTCCTCAAAACGAGCTGCAATCATTACATTAGCTTCCGCGTAAGGTCCCAGCCAATCGGTATCATTCATTTTATAAATGTGTGCGCAGACAATGTCGCCGTCAGGTTTGAGTGGGGGAGGCAGCAAGAAGGCCGCGGCGGCAGGATCAGTGCGCCAAAAAAGAGTCATAACTTCTGCGTTGCGGAACTCAAAGGGGAATGGCGGAATCGTGGGAGCATCCCAAGGCGTTGAAAAGCCACTTTTGCGGATATCGTCTTCAGTTGGCTTGCTGATACCGTAACGGGTAGTTGTCATAATCGCCCCTTATTTTTGCTTAGCGCCCTACATCGCAGCGCAACTCCTAATACAGCACTTCCTCCCAATAGATTTTGACATCCTGCATCATGTCTCTTACCTATTAATTGGTAATACCAATTTGACGATTCGTAAAAGGAAAGCAAGAGAAATGTTCGATCTATTACCAATTGAAATCCCGGATCTGTCGGGAAAAACTATTCTAATTACGGGTGCGGGACGTGGAATTGGTGCCGTCCTTGCGGGGAAATTGGTTAGTAAAGGCGCAAAAGTTTACGCCAGCGTCTTGGGTTCACCAGACTCTAACTATTCAAATCATTTAACTAACTGTACGATTGTTGAACTAGACGTAACAGACGCAGGTCAAATTTCGTCTGTTTTGACCCGAATTAGGTCTGAAACGGGGAAACTTGACGCACTTATAAATAATGCTGGAGCTATAACGCCGATAGCCCATATCGACACTTTGGCAACAGAATCTTTGCGCCAAGCCTATGAAGTAAATGCGTTGGGAGTTCACCGGATGACATGCTCAGCCCTCCCTTTTCTGCGAGCATCGAAAGGTGTAGTTATCAACGCAGGTACGGGTGCAGCAACAACTCCCATGGAAGGATGGGCTGCATATTGTAATTCTAAGGCTGCGGCGCGTATGTTGACCTTAATGTTCGCTAAAGACCTAGAAGGTAGCGATGTGCAATTCTTCTTTATTGGTATTCCACCCACAGACACCGAAATGCAGGAAGAAATCCGCATGGCAGGTCTTAATCCTATCAGTAAAATTCAAAAAAGTGATTTGGTACATCCCAACGTACCTGCAAGCGTAATGGCCTGGCTTTGTGGTCCTCAGGCCCGTAAGCTAGATGATGTGCTGCTTGATGTTCGCGAAGAACCTTTCAAGTCAATGATGAGTAGACTCGATTAGAACATTTAGAAAAGGACCGTCTATGAAAGTCGCTAGCGTCGAAGCACTTCCTGTCTCTTATCAGGAACCCACAGATCACAATCGGTATCGTTCTGTATGCCTAGTCAAGATTACTGACACGGATGGCCGTGTGGGTTGGGGAGAGAGTTGCTCGTACTTCCCCGAAGCAACACTTGCAACCGCAAAGATCGTTGAAGGCTTAGGTCAGATTATTATCGGGCAGAATGCTCTTCACACCGAGGCAATTTGGTACAAATTAAAAGAGCATAGTTGGTGGTATGGCACCGGTTCAGGCATT
>NZIM01000022.1 GCA_002691585.1 Legionellales bacterium | reverse complement strand
TGGACACAAGTTGGAAGCAATATAATTCCAAATACAAATGATAACGATCCAGTTTATTTTGGAAGAATTGTTAAGGTGAGTGGAAATGGAAAATTTTTTGCTGTAAATGGGTATCAAAGTAAGAATCCTGATGGTGATGTTCAAGCAGGAGAAACACGTGTTTATATACGTGAAGGGAATACATTTACACAAATAATAGATACGATTTATGGTGATTTACAAGATTTTTTTGGTTCACAAATATTTTTAAATACAGATGGTACAATACTTGCAGTAGGTTCAGGAGGATTTAATGGTACTGATTTACATCCTATGAAATTATATCAAATGACACATAATTATAACATATCTCCTTCAACATTTTCAATTTGGGGTAAATGGAAAGATCTTTTATCAAGTCAAACTTTATTTGAATTTTATAATAATAATTCTCAAGACACAAATTATTTTAAATTAAAAAGTAGTGAAGGAACAGCAGGAGTATTTAATAGAATTAATTTAGATGTTTTTGGATTATCAACACTAAATTCAACAATAAGTAATATTGATTTAATTCAAGAAAATAAAATACATCATATGGCCATAACGGTTGGTACTGATACAAAGTTTTATTTTGATGGAAATTTAATAGCAACTGAGTCTACACCTACTACATCATATTCATCATTACTAAGAGAAAAACAGTATTTAGGAGGACTAGGTGGTCCTTCATATACTGCAATTACTACACCAGTCGTTTTTAATCAACAACAAACAAGTCCATCAATCAATGTTTCTAGTATTAGTTCAAATTATCTTGGTGCTAAGCCTAGAACAATTGAATTTACACAAGTTACTAATACTGCATCCAATGATCAACAATTTTTATTTGCTCATGCCTCAGAAACTGAAAGTTTTTACCTAAGAGTAATTTCTGGTAAATTACAATTTTATGGACCTCAAACTATAACTGCTCAAACATTGCCATATTTTTGGGATGGCGTAACTAGAAGAGTAGCTATAAGTTATGATGGAAATGTTACGTTAACATTAATTGTTGATAATGAATATGAGTCTTTTACTTTAAATGCACCATTAAATACAGGACCATTAGTCGATGGTAGTAGGTTTTATAAAGCTGCAATAGGAGGACATCCGACTCTTATTGTGTGGATAGGAACACTTGGACCTGTTAACTGGTACGATTATTATATAACATCATTTGATCAATTTTTAAATAAAGAAGTAAATATTTCACAATTATCATTATTTAACAAAGAGTTATCGCAGCAAGACATTTCTATTTTATATAATTTAGGGCATAACTATCTATCAATTGATAAAACATATAGTATATCATTAAGAGAAATCCAAGTCTGGTCAAATAATTCAAATAAGGCAATAAATGGTACAATTACTTATTCTGGAATTGTTGATGGATCATCTAATACCCTAACTAATGAAAATATATTCAATTATGATACATTAACTACTTCAAATCAAATAGGTAGTTTTATTGAACTTGAACTTGAAAATGTACTTGATATGAGCAAATTGCAATCTATTTTTATCTATGGTGATAGTTCAAGATCATATAGATTAAATGCATCTAAAATTCAGTTCATGGATTTATATGGAAGACAAATTCAGGAAATAATTAATGGAACTAACAATAATGTTGTATATAAATATAGAGGAGAAGATCATGAATCTTCAATACCTAAAATCAGAAATATAAGAATTGAAACTAATACAGGAGCTAGTTTAGATATTAATGAGTTACAAATATGGGTTGGAGGTAACAATAGAGTTCAAGATGATTTTGTTCCAGAACCAACTAATTCATTTATTTTAACAGGAAATGATAAAAGTTTAATTGACAAAAATTCATCTAATATTCTAGTTTTGAATGGTAGTCCAACATTTGATACAAACGGTATACATTTAACTGGATCTCAATATATAACTATCCCTCAATCTATACTTGGATTTGGAACAAGTGATTTTACAATTTCTTTGTGGATACAATCTAATAGTGTATCAAGTAGTATATATCAAAGCATTTTCAGTTTTGGTTATGATTCTTCATTATCAGCTATTTTAGTTGTTAATGTTAATAATTCTACTGCC
Organism: Legionellales bacterium; assembly: GCA_002691585.1. Classification (GTDB taxonomy): domain Bacteria; phylum Pseudomonadota; class Gammaproteobacteria; order Comchoanobacterales; family Comchoanobacteraceae. Next base: position 10,624 of record NZIM01000022.1, on the reverse strand, counting down.
TTTGCAAGTGATGCTGGTGAAGTTTATTTTCATGATTTTGGTACAGGAAGCGGTGTTGTTTCAGAAACAAACTTTATTTATCATGATGGAAATGTTCACAATTACATAATCACTAAAAAAGGATCTACTCTCAAAGTATATATTGATTCTGTTGAAAAAGTGTCTATTACTAGAACAGCATCATTTCCAGATCAAGACTATCATATAGGATATTCGTTACCTAAAGATGGAGGGGATTATTTAACAGGTACTATTAAAAGATTAGATATATGGAAAGGCACAAGCTTTAATTAAATAAATATTCAATATAACTATAAATTAATTAAATTGAATATTTTCAACCAGAAAATTATTTTAGTAAAAATTTTATTGCGATTTTTTCTTTTTTTTTTCTAAAATGAATATAATGTCTTCAAAAATAAACTACATATTTAATCAGGGGTTTCAAGACTCATTTACTCCAGGATATATTGATACTAGCTCAGTTAGTATATCTCAATCATCTACTAAAGAAGGAGGAAATATTAATTTTATTAGTGACAGTAATTTGAATAATAGATCATCAACTGAAAAAGGACTAGCAGAATATTTTGATGTTTCTTTTAATGATCCAATTGATGTATCTAACTTAGAAAGTATAATAGTATATTCTGCACCTGAAATTAAAAATTATCTTATTCAGAAAGTAAGATATGAAACAATTGGTAATGTTAAGTTAGATGTTAGTCAAATACAACTTTGGGTTAATAATGAAAATATAGTTATACAAGATAAAATACCTGCTTCTTATTCATTTATCTTTAATGATGAATTAACAAGCTTAACATCAACTAATAAACTTGTTCAGTTAGATTTATCAAGTGCAACTAATTATTTACCAACATTAACTTCTAATGGTATTGAATTAGATGGTAGTGGACAATATGTTAACATTCCTAAAGGTGTTTTAACAGACTTTGGTAGTAATGATTTTGTTACCTCTCTTTGGATTAAAAATAATGATGTCGGTCCACTTTTTAATAAAATTACAATAACTAAAACTGGTAGCGGTACATACGTTCATTTTTCAGAGCTTCAAGTTTGGGTTAACGGTCAAAATTTAGCTCTAAAAACAGCTGGAAGTTCAGCTAGATTTACTGATGATTTATATTATTTTGATCCAGAAGCATCAATTAATGGAACAATAAATAAAGGTGATTTTTCACAAGGAGCAAGCACTAGTGATTACGATATATGTCATACTAATGGTTCTAATGGTGGAACATGGGAATTGACTTTACCAAGATATGTTGGTACTAATGAAATACAGTGTATTATAATTTATAACAGAATGGATGATGATAGTGTAGGTTACTCAAGTAGATCAAATGGATGGAATATTCAATTTCTAAATGATACAACATCAATTTATTCTAAATCAGTATCAACAGTTAACTTTGCTTATAAAATTAAAGGTGGATCATCTGAGGGAACAGATTTAGGAACTGAGTGGAATCAAATAGATGCAACAAAAATAATAAGCGATAGTGTTACCAATCAATCTGGTAAATTTGAAGCAGCGGGATATCCTAATTCAATCCAAATTTACAATGATTTAATTACATACAACCATAATATAAAATATTTACAAAGTTTAGGTTATGATAATTCTAAAAATGGAACAGCTATTACTTTAGATAGCTCAAATATTGTAAATTTAAATTTTAAATTGATAGATACTTCAGAAAATCCTGAAATTTCTACTTTAGTTGGATCAGATCCAAATACACAAAACCAATTATTATATCGTTATTTATTGTTAAAAAATGAAAGTGGTATTGAATATAAAATAAATGAACTACAAATATGGCATGATAATTCTAATATTATGATAAATAAACCGATATATACATTTAATTCAACATTAGAATCTTATGATGTTAGCTTAGGAACAATTAGAAATACAAATCCTACACCAACTTACGATTGGGATTTTAGAACATCTACATCAAATTCATATATTTTAGATAGAGTAAATTCACAAAGAGCAGATTTCAGTGGTAACGTTACAGTAGATTCATCTAATGGTGCTTACTTTGAAGGTAATCTAAATTCATATATTAACCTGGATCCATTTTTACTTGAAAACTCAATGTCTTGGGAATGTTATTATAAATTAGACTCAGATGATAATGGAAGTTGTACATTTGGATTTACCGATAATTTGACAAATAACTCTTCCGATCAAGATCTAATTATGTCATATGTAACAAACTCAACCGTAGAATTTCAGGTTAGAGAAGGTAGTTCAAAACAATTTATACAAGGAGGGACTGGAAACATAGGTAATATATGGCATCATTATGCTGGTTATTGGGATTCTTCCAATAATTATATAAAATTGTATCAAAACGGGGTTTTGGTAAATTCTGCAACAACAAGTAAAAATTTAGTGACAAAAGTTAGAAAGTATGCATATTTAGGTAAAAATCCAATTGGCACAAATGGACAACTCTCAATGCAAGGATACATAAGATATTTTAGAGTATGGAATAATAAAGTATTAACTGATCAAGAAGTATTATCATTATATCAAAATAGAGATTCTTTTCAATATTTGAAAATAAACGATAATTCACTTGACTCAAGTTCAATAGATATGGCTACAATTAATAATACAATTTTGATTGATTTACAAAATAATTACGACATAAGAAATACACAAGCAATAGTAAATAATCTATCTGATTCAAGTGATAATATACTTAATAATATTGGAGGATTTACACAAAATATACAAATGTCATTACATTCACCAGAAAATAAAAAGATACTAGAAATTTCTCATACTAACTTACAAGCAAGAAGTTCTCAAATTTGGCAAAGCATAAGTTCATCAAGAGCAGTTGAGTTAATGGAAACACAAATTCTTCAATTTCCTAATTTATATGGATGGTATAAACCTGAAAATTTAATATTCAATAGTGACAATACAGTAAATGAATGGAGGTCTTTGACAGGTAGTAACCACATAACAACTTGGCAAGATAGTGCAAGTAAACCTGTAGTTGTTTTATCAGAAACAAATAGTTTAACTGGAGAACAAATGAGTTATCTTCATGGTAGAGCACAAGGTGGATTTGATATGCCACATACTCCTAATGCTACTTCCACACCTAATTACACATTGGTCCATGTTACAAGAAGACCAAATTCAGGAGTAGATATAAATGGAAGAATATGGTCTGCAAGAAGTAATGTTATGAGTGGTCATCATAGTTCTACAAGAACAAGTTATTTCTATCATAATGATTCACCGGATGTAAATACAAATACTAGTTATCATTCTGCTTATGATTTAGTTGTCTACATTGATACGTGGAATAGCATTCATTCTAAAAGTGATGGTAAAAGTTGGTATAATACATCTGGTTATAATAGTTCATGGAGTAGTGGTCAAGTATGGTCACTAAATGGTCCAAATTATTATGGAGAAGCATCTGATTGGCATGAATTTGAAACTATATATTTTGATAGAATATTAAATCAAAACGAAATAGATATTTTGAAAGCATATCTTGATGCTAAATATTTAGGATATGTTGATTTAAATACTTTTCCTGGAGAAAAAGAAAGAACATTTGATAATCATTATATTTTGTATAAAATGCAAAATTTTAATTCTGTTAGTTCATATTCAGATGTTGCTGATGTATCAACAACTCTAACAAATGTAGTAAATCCTATTTTGAACGAATTAGCAATTTATGATTATACAAATATTTTTTCTTTTGATTCATTAAAAACAAATTTAGGAAAACCAAATAAAATCTCACTTTATAATGACTGTATTTACTTCTATGATAATGATAGTAACCTAATTCTTAAAAATGACCAACAGACAAATTTTATTACTAAAGTAGTAGGAAATGGTACATTAGGAGATCCATCTGAAAATATTAATGCAATAGATACAAGTTTAAATAAAGTAAATGCACTTACATTAGATGATTCAGGAAATATTTATATGTTTGTTGATCAAACAACAAAAATATGGAAAGTATCATCATCAACAAATAAAATTAATTCTTTTTATGATTTAAGTTCAAATCCTCCTGTATGGTCATTAATTAGTGATACAATTACTGATTGGAATGGTAGTTTTGAAGATCCAGTTGTAAGCAGTTTTGGACCAACTAATTATACTCATAATAATTTACAAATAACAGGATGGACTTGGTCTGTTCCAAGTAATGCTAGCGAATCTGCTTTATGGGGACCTGCTTTTGGTCGTAATCCTTGGAACGGCACACCTATTGCAGGTTCTGGTAGTCAACAAGTTGGTCTAAGATTTGAACAATCATTAATTAAAACTATTAACGGTATTTTAGAAGATGGAGTAGATTATAAAATAAAATTAAGAGCAGTCACTCGTTATGGACAATACACTCAATCTAGACCAGATCCTAGAATAAAAATTTTTTATAATGATGTTGAAATATTTGAATTTAATTTGAGAATGCAAGATGGTGAACCTGCAGTAACTATAGATGATATTAAATTTACTGCAACAAATTCAGCACAACATATAATTAGATTTACACATCAAGATAATACTGATTATACGATGATGATGGATGATATTGAATTGTATAAAGATATTAAATTACCACCACTTGATCATTTTAATGTAGATGCAATGACATTCAATACAGATTACAGTAAACTATATATTAGTGCTGATTTATCAAATCAAGTTAGTAAAATAAAAATTATAGATACATCTTCACAAACCATATCAAATACAAGTGTGAACTTTCCTGCACATATCTCAACTATGAAACATAAAGATGGATATCTATATATTGGCGGAAGATCAATTACAGGTAATAATCCAATTAATGGAGGTAACCAAGTTTGGAAGATAAGCACTAGTGATTTTACTAATACAGTATTAGCAGGTCAATCAAACATTGGTGCAACAGTAGGACAATCTGGAGTAAGTCAAGATACAACATTAGGAGATTTAAGTTTAGCTACAACTGCCAAATTAGGAGACGTTTCAGGAATTGAAATAAGTGATTCTGGTGATATATTTATTTCTGATACTACTAACAATAGAATACGTAAAATTGACTCTTCAAATAACTTTATATCAACTTTTGTTGGTGACGGTTCAGGTTCTTTTTATGGAAATCTAATAGGATCTAATGAAGTAAAAATTAATAATCCTACTGATTTGATATTTGACACGAGTTCTAATTTATTATACTTTTCTGATTTTAATAACAGAATAATAAGAAAAATAGAAAACATTGATCCAACTTTTATTTCAAGATCAGCTAATACAGGATTTAAATTTGGAGGAAATAGTATACATAATTATATTTTAGAAAGAAACAGTAATCAATTAAAATTATATATTGATGGAACATTAAAAACTGAATTATCAGTAAAAGGTCTTATGTCTAATGTTGATCATCAAATTGGTTTTTCTAAATTAGATCATTCTTATAACATTTATGTAAATTCAGTTCCTCCTGATCAAGCTGTATCATCAGGTGCATCAAACTCATTTATATTAACAGGAGCTTCTAGAAGCTTAACTGATGCTTTAAATCCAGGTATATCACTAGAGCTAATTGGTTCTCCAACTTTTTCTGAAGCAAATGGTGTTGAATTAACTTATGACATAAATAAATATATTAAAATACCACAAACAGTTATGGATATTGGAACAAATGATTATACTTTATCACTATGGATTAAGGATGCTGTTTTTAATGGAAATGATCATAACACCTTAATTAGTATTGATTTTAATGCTCACATAAATAGTACTGGTGGTAGTCTCTTTTCTGCCAATGGTAGTTCTAATATAAACCTACATGATCAATTGGGTAGCACAAAAAGTATTACGACAAATTATGTTTATGGTGCTGATAGTAATTTACACAATTATGTTGTTTCAAGAAAAGGCACTACCACTAGAGTATTTGTCGATGGCGTTGAAATAGGTTCTCATGTACTTGATCCACCAGCAGCACCAGCTGGAGATGATACCAACTATATAGGTGTAGTATTATGGAGTAATTCTATTACAAGACCTCTACAAGGAAATATCACAAAATTCGAAGTTTGGAGAGGAACTGGATTTGAAACTTGGTCATTTACTGATCCAACAACTACTGCTAGAGATGGAGATATATTTTTACCAGGAACTATTTATAAGTATGATATTTGGAAAAATCAGTCATTATTAGATATTAGTGTTACTTATAATCAAGGATATACAAGAGAAATTAGAAATGAACTACATTCATATTATCAAACATCATCAGTTTCAAGTTTAGCAAATGCTTTTGATTTTAATATGAATACGAAAGCTGAAACAAATATAGGTATAGGAGAATATTTTGACATGAGTTTTATTGGTTTTGATTTAAGTAGTGTACAATCATTGATAATTTTTAATAATACACCAAATAATAATACAAGATTATTACTATTTGACGATAGCGATAATATAATTATTTTAAATAATAATGAAATTAGTACTGGATCAAATGAAGATTCAATTATAAAGTATAAAGGTGAATCATATGATAGATATCAAAGAAAGTTAAAAAGTATTAGAGTAAAAACAAATAAATATGCATCATTTAACATTAATGAATTTCAAGTTTGGGTTAATGATATTAATCTTGCTCCATTAGGAACAATTACTCAAAGCTCAACAAGAGATCCTGGCGGCAATGCTAACGACCAATCATTAAATACATTTTCAAGGACAAATCGAGGATTAAATGAATATCTAGATTTATCATTATATTATCCAGTAGCAGCAAATACTATTCAATCAATTGTATTATATAGTGATTTGTTACTTGATAACAATCCAATAATTAAAAGAGTAAGAATTGAAACTACAGAAAATTATTCAATAGAAATAAATGAATTACAAATTTGGGTTGGTAGTTCAAATATTGTTTCTAACTTTACTGGAAATCTGTCAACTACAGTAAACGATGTCTCATTAGCTTTTGATAATAGCTTTAATACATATACCAAAACAAACTCTGGTATTGGTGAATATATTGATTTATCATCAAATACAGGTTTCTATTACAATGATTTACAAACTATAGTTTATTATTCAAATAATGATTTGTCAAATACTAAGATTATATTATATGATGATTACGATAATAAAGTTATTGAACATATTACAGAAATTCATGATAATACTTTGCCTTTACCAACACACAATTGGGATTTCAGACAAACTATATCTGCAGGAGGAACTATAAATGATAGCATATCTGGAACTACAGCTACTTTAACAGGTGTAGCAGCTGATCCTACAAATGGAGCTGCATTTACAAATAGTAATCATAATGATTATATTGCTTTAACTCCATTTAATACTGGAACTGAATTTTCTATGGAGTTTTATTTTCAAAAATTAGCAACTACATCAACTAACTGGCCGGTTTTAATTCATATGTCAGATGCACAAACTAATTTTAGTCCTCATTTTTGTTATTTTCAACATGATAAAGTGAATAATGATCAGCAAACTGCTTTTAATGGTAGCTCTAGTAATGGAATACATGATAGCTCTAATTTGGTAATAGCAGATAACGACTATGTTCACTTTGTTGTAACTTGGAATGATACTTCAAAAGAATTTAATTATTACTTAAACGGCTCATTGGTAGAAACTGTTACAAAAAGTAGTTTAAGTTTTACAGATGCAACCTATACATATAATTATCTGGGTAATAATACTTCCCTCGTAAGTAAAGGATATAACGCTAATTTTTATTATTTCCGTTACTGGAAAAACGAAGTATTGTCTTCATCTGATGTCAGCACTTTATATTCAAATCGCACAACAACTAATTATATTTATAACCTGATCACTACAAGATCTACTATTTATAATGTTATTAAATATAAAGGACCACAAGCAGATTCATTAATTCCAAGATTTAATAGAATGAGATTTGATACATATACTAATGCTTACTTTAATATAAATGAACTTCAAGTTTGGGTTACTGATTCTAGCAAAAACTTAGGATTAGGTAATTCATATGATTTAAGTTCTGTAAATATTGTATCAAATTCAACTATTGATGCAACTATAACAAGACCAATAATTGTTAACACAGACTCAATTTCTAGCTATTCAATTTCTCTTCCATTTGTATGGGCAACTCACGATGGCCTCCCATGGGCAAAAGATATTATTTATCATAATAATTATATTTATTGGGCTGGAGGATTTGATTATAGATCTGGTTATATATGGAGAGCTCCAACAAACGACTTATCATCAGCATCTGTTTTTTTAGCTGATACAAGTCTTTATGGTAGTGGTAGTAATAGAGGTATAATAGCATTTGATTTTGATTCTAACGGAGATCTTTTTTATATGCACCATTTTAAAAACCAAATTAATAAATATAATGTTACTACACAAACAACTTCTATAGTAGTACAACCAGACTCTACGAGACAATTATATGATGCAATTGGCGATTATGCTTCTTGTATGAGAGTTGGTCCAGATGACAATTTATATATTGGTGTAAGTAACAATTTGAAAAAAGTAGATAAAAGTTTTGTAAATTCATCTACAACTGTAACTTTATTATCATCTCAATATGAAGATGGATCAAAAATTGTTTCAGGTTTTCCTTTAGATAATTATTTTGTAAATGATATACATGTAATTGAATTTTCATCCGATAATCGAATGATTATTGTACATCAAGATCCATCGAACTCACAAAGAAATAGAGTTTTAATAACATCAACAGATAGGACAATTGTTGAAAAGTTAATTTTTATTAACAGTAGACCATTTGTTTGGGAAAATATCATGTATAATAGTAATGATGTAAAATTTCATAATGTTAGTTATGATCCTGATAATGATATGATTTATTATATAAACTATCCTGATTTTGTATTGATGAGATATGAATTGAAAATTGATAAAGAATTTGCATTAACATCACCGTTGGTAAGTCAATCAGCAAACGCAACACAATGGTTTGATGGAGTAGATGGTCAATTATCAAGTTCATCACTTGGTGTTGATACAAATAAATTAGTCAGTGATAATCTAGGAAATTTATATTTTTCTCAACACGGGGGAGGCGACAGCAGAAGTAATACAACCGGATTCCCAAATATAAGAAAACTTTCAGTTCCATCTTCCAACTTACCAACTAATATAATTGATAATGATTTCTCAACAAGTACAATCACATCAAAATCTTCAAATAGTTTTATTGAAGTTGCATTTAATAAATCATACGATGTATCATCTTTATCATCAGTTGTTGCCTACTCCACAAACTTGAGAAATGTTAATCCATTGATTGGAAGATTACGTATTGAATCAACTACAGGACAAACATTAGATCTAAGTGAAATACAGGTATGGTACGATAATTCTAATGTTGCTACTCTAGTAGATGCAAGTTCATCTAACTTAACAGATGGAAGTATTAGTACAAATTATTTGAAAAATGGCCCAGTTGAAGTAAGCTTCAATCCATTTAAGTATGATAGTTTACAGGCAATAGTAATTTATAATACTAGATCAAATTATATTACTCCTTATTATACATTTGATGCTTCATCCTATAATTTTAATGGTTCAGGAACTGGTAACACTGTTGCTGGATTAATGATAGACATGCCTGGTTTTGTGCATCTTACCGGAAACTCACCAAAAACAATTGAAGCTTATGTATCAACTACTGATACTGATCCTCAATTTGCAGTCCAATTGGGAGAAATAACTACTAATAAGGCTTTTGCTTTAAGGACTCTATCTGGTAAACTAAGTTTTATGGGTTTTTCTAATGATGTACATTCAGATATAAGTATAAATGATGGTAATGTTCACAGGGTTGCTATTAGTTATGATGGTAATGTTACATTAAAATTCTTTTCTGATAGTACAGTAGAAACAAAAACATTAGCCTATCAATTAAATACTGGTTCAACAGATGCTAAAGTTGGAGCAATGAATCATCCTAATAGTTCTAATAGAAATTATTGGAATGGAACAATTGGAAAAGTAAATATTTATAATAAATTTATATCCTCGTTAGATGAAGTAGGAGAAAATGAAATCAATGATTTAAGTAACATGAAATTAAAATTTATGGATGAATATAGTAATGAATTATTTGATTATGATGTATCATCTGGATCATATGATACTACATCAGACCTTTCTAATTCATCTATTTTTAAAATTAAAGGTAAACAATACGATAGCTCAATACCAAAACTAAAAAATATTAGATTTTCTACATACAACAGCTCCCACTTAAATCTAAATGAAGTCCAGTTATACATACATACTCCTGTTGCTATTTGGTCATCAACTACTTATAGTCAATTAGGTCAGACACTAACAGCTAATGATGTAAATGATCGTCTTTTTTCAGTAATGGGTATGAGTTCTGATGGATTAAAAATTATTGGTGCAAATCAGTTAGATCCAACTACTGATAGTAAAGGTACAATCCAAGCTTATTCATTCAACGGTAATGCATGGGTAACTTATGGTTCATTAATAGAAGCACAAGCAAGTGAAGTTGGAGAAAGTGCGTAT
>NZIM01000021.1 GCA_002691585.1 Legionellales bacterium | reverse complement strand
TAAAATGTTAAGAGAATATAAGGGTCAATATTATAGCGGTGACTATGGATATACAGACCAAGTGAAAATAAGAGAAGATATCTTAAAATATTTACCGACTAATTTAATTTTAGCAGGAGGTAATATTAATATCGCAAAAGACAGAATTTACGGAGATTCAAAAATACCAGTATTTAATTTCTGGGAAACAAATGCTGGTCACAACGTTTGTATAATTGGATGTTACAAAGATAAGCAGTTTGGAAATTGTTTTATAACAAAAATGACAAATCCAAGAGATGATGTTGGTATACCTGGAGAGTTTGGTAGAAATAAAATAAATAGGTTAAGTTATGGAATCATTCCATTTAAATATTATGACGGGTCTTTCTTTAAAAGAAGTAAATCGGGAAAGCAAGGTATTTTAATCAGTGGTGTTGACGGAGGGTTAACAATAACTGAATTTGGGTATGTACCTATTAAACATGATATAACAAGACAATTAAATAATTTAAGTTTACAGGGACAACTTAAATTTTAGCAATGTTGTCAATGGTTCCTTGTATTTGTTGTAAAAATCTATTATTTTATCACTAAATCCATCGTACCATCCATCATTCATTTTTTTATTATAAATTACACTACTTTTTTTTGGATTCTTCTTATTCAATTTAATTTGATCGATTTCATATAATTCCTTATCAAACTCAAAATGATAGTTATGTTTCCCCTTTTTTTTGATAGCTAAACTCGAAAGTTTTGTTTTAATTTCTAATTGTTCCATATATAATTTTTCATTTGCTGTAAATGACGATTGTTTAATAATAACTTGGTGAAAAAATGCATTGTTATTATTGTAAATTCCTCCTTGAGTTTTCCAACCAAACGATAAAAATGCATTTACTTTTTCTTCCAAGCCCTCTATGCTCTTGGAAGTGACAATTTTATATAATTCTGACATATGTAGAAAAAAAGACGGTATTTATAATTACAAAAAATTATCTAAGTATGTACAGGAAAGAATTTTTAAACAAAATTAAGGATAAATTATTCAACTTGTTACCTTATATTGATAATGAGAAAAAAAATACCTTTGTTAAACAATTATATTGCAAAATTAAACTTAAATCAAAAGAACTTGTTATGTTACATCAATGGGTGGACATTTACAAAACTTTGAAGAATCATTATGTAAAAAGAAAAAATATTATTCCAGAGTTAGATACTTTGGAAAATATTCCTTTGATTGTACATAATTTAATTAATAAAAAAGATAATATTTTAAAAACCCAGTTGAAAAAAAAAATAAAAAAAATGAAAGGAGATTTTGTTATTCTTCAAAACTCATATGAAAAAGCTTTTTGTAATATAATGAATTGGCAGCCTGTTGATAGCAGATACTATGATGCTACTGATGGTAATACATTCATTGAGCTGAAAAAAGGGCAGAACATGATGTGGTTTGATATGGTGAGATATGCTGAAATTCATTTAGGAATAGGTAAAAAAGACACAATTACACTGTATATTAATTATGATAAAAAAAGAAAAGTGGTAAAAGAAATATGTGTTATACCAACTGACAGAATAATAAAATTTTTGGGAATGACAGATACAAAGGCAAGGATATGTATTAAAATGATGAAGAGTCTAAAAAGAGGCTTAAACATGCAAGCATCAGCAACAAAAAATGATCTGAGAGAGATGTCTTCTTATATTGTAAAAAATAAATCATTAATTTAATGATAATATATTAATTATAGATCATCTTCCTTTTTTACACAACAACAATTCCAACACCCTAAAAGTAATATTATTATACCAACAATAAAAATACTTCCCCATGCAAAATGCCACTGACAAGTTCCTGTACATGTCGATTTGTCTATACATTCATCTGTTTCTGCTATAAGTTGTAAAGAATCGTCAGCATTTTTATGCCAACAAACATTTGGGAAATGACAATGTCTTGATGCAGTTGTGTACCACCAATTTTCATTTTCATCTGATTGCATTGTGCAATTATATCCTCCACTGACTGACTCGACAAAATTTTGACTGTAGACTGGATAAGCTAACAATAATAAAAGAACATATTTCATATAGACTGTCATAGTTTATTTATGCATATATAATAATTTATAATATAAAAAAACAATGTCAGAGAAAAAATTATTACCAGGATTTCCAAATGCTGAAAAAGCATCAGTTCATACTTTAAAATATAAATATGACTGGAATGATAAGCAATTAAAATGGCTTGAAGAGAATTGGATAAAAATAGGGGAAGACATGAATATGCCTTTATATGTGAGACCAGATGTAATGAATAAAGTTTCTATCAATTGTTAGGGTATAAATATATTTGTTTTTTTTATAAAATGTATGATTATGTTGAAAATGTTTGCTGGATTGTAGTTTATCTAATTATACTTCTAGGTGTGCATTATCAATTCAAATTTTGCATACCAGTAGGTCTATGGGTAATAAAAATTTTAGAAGCATTTTGGATTTTAGTAGTAATAAGACTTTATATAAAATATAGAATTTATAATCAAACATTTGATTTTATGAGTTTTTACAATGATGCCTTTTATATGGCAAACACTACATACCACATGTATAAAGATAAGTTTGAGTTATAAAGCCTAAATTAAGCTAATGTTAATTTTTTTTCATTTTCCAATTGCACTGCTTCACTCTTATTTAAACCCAAAACCTGATCATAAACTTTATATTTATCTTCATCATTTTTAATGGTGAACTCATAAAAATATTTTGGTAAAAGCCCTAATTCTGGTGGTGCTGCAAACCATTTTGCAGTATCTGTGAAGAGTGTAGGATTGTTTGTTCCACATCTTTTCACCATTCTGTTAAATCTTATATTCCAATCAATGTCCATATTAACAATTTTAAATCCCAAAGTACTTAAAACTCCAACTTCATTTTGAAATCTCACATCATCAATGATAATGTTTGTTTCATCATCAAATTCTTCAATTCTTTTTTTCAACAGATTGATCCAATGATTTTCATCAATTGCTCTCACTTCCATACTTATCATAATCCAATCTTTTCTACATTCAGAACCATATTTCTTTTTTGCAATAGTTTTGATAGGTCCAGCAATAGACATTTTCATAACTTGAGCATCTTTTTTAACCAAATGATTGTAAAAATTATTTGCCATTGTTGATTTTCCTGAACATGTAGGACCAGCAAAGGCAATTCTTACTGGTGGTGTATGTTGTTTTGTTTGAATGACACTCATGGTTTAATTTGTTTTGTTTTATTGAATTTGTTTTATTGAATTTGTTTTATTGAATTTGTTTTTTATGATGTGTAGTGTTGTGTGTCTGTGATGTTTAGTGGTCGTCTTGGTCTAGCTACTTTTAAAAACACTCAACAAAATTTTCACACTCAAAAGGTCCATTAACTATAAAAATCCCTATCAATTGACTAGCGCATAAAAATAACCCACTAACAGAAGGAATAAATCTTGAAGCCCAATCTTCTCTTTCATCTCCTAATGCAGCTATTGTTAAAATGGCAAAATAAATAAGTTGTACAAATAATCCTGCTATGGATAGACCCCCTGTTAAAACACCCTTAAAAAACATTAATATACCAGCCAAAATCCCCAATGGGATCATAGCATTATTTAAGTCTGTAACTTTATCAGAAACCCTATTTTCCATAGATGTTTTTATGCAAAGTAGCTTCTCCAATATCCATGTTGATTCTAATTCCGTTTGTGTTCGGATAACATTTTCGCTTGTAGCATTCTGTCTTTTGTAACCTTTACGTCGTTCATTTTTCATTAAACGTTTTATATCTGCTTCTGGTAAAAAATTCATTCTTTGTGTTCTACCTTGATCTGTCATTCTTTTTCATGTAAAATATCATTTATATAATAAGAAAATTTTTTTTTGGCACTATAAAACCAACTAGATGTATATTAAATGTTAGATATTCAGACTTTAAAACAAAGATATTCACAATCAACTATAGCTATTAAAATTGCAGTAAAGGAACTAAAAGATTATAAAAAAAATCAAAACAGTCCTGACTTTGATCAAGAACTATTCTTAAATTTATATAACAACTATTTAAGTAAAAGAACAGAATTTATAGAAATTGAAACAGAATACAAAAATAGTATCAATGTCTAAATTTACTTTTACAGAAAAAGAATATGATTTTATCTCAAAAAAATGCACATCCTATGCATGTAATGAATATGAGTCTTCAAAAACAAAAAGACATCAGAGAAATCAGCATAATAAAGAAAGAATTATCAAACAAAATATCACAGGTAAAATAGGTGAATTTGCATCAATGTTTTATTTATTGGACCAAGGCATTGAATGTAATTCACCAGATATGCAGGTATACAATGGAATAAAAAAGTCTTTTGATGCTGATTTGATTATGAATGAAAAACCTCTTCATGTAAAATCTCAATCAAAATCAACTTCAGACTATCTTGGTTGTGTTTCATGGACTTTTCAAAAGGGTGGTAAAGGATTTGGTCATGTTGATCCTCTTGTGATACAAAAATGTGATGATTTGGTTATTTTTTGTCATGTAGATCATATGAATGTTGATATTTATGGTCCATACAAATGGGATGTTATAAAACCTTTGTTAAAAGATCCTATGCTGGATCATTTAAAAGGTATTAAACAATGTGTGTATAAAAAAGACTTATTAAACATTTGTTAAATTTTTTTGTAGAGTGTTATCATCACTAGTTTTTGAAATACAACATCTATCTCTAATTATTGCAATCAATATTAAAAAATATATAAACGCTACAACTCCAGATTCCACACATAAAATATACGCTTTGCTTAAAAATCCATACGCTGACCATACAGCCGCAGAAAATATATGCATTGTAATAGAATATGAATGCAAATCATTTGTAGAATTAATATTTCTTACTTTCCACAGCTGAGGAATATTAGATACTAATGATAGGATAGAACCAACTAATCCAACAATAGAAACTAAATCCATGTCATTTTCATTGAAAAAGCAACTATAAATATAGGCTTTTATTTTATAAAATGTGTGGAATTTTATTTTGTTTAAGTTTAGATGGTAAGAAACCAAATGATTTTGTAAAGAGATTAGAATCTCTGAAAGCACGGGGACCAGACGAAATGAGAACTGTAATTGGACATGAATATATGGCTGGACATACTAGAAATTGTATTGTAAATCCATTGAAAGGTCAGCAGCCTATTGAGAATGATACTTGGGTTGTATTACATAACGGCGAAATATACAATGGTATGAAAATAAAAACAAATAAAGATGGAGAAAATATTTTTTATTCTAATAAATCTGATAGTTATAAAATATTGGATTTATTAGAAAAACAAAATCCAATAAAAGTTCCAGAATTTTTAGATGGTATATTTGGTTATTGTGCTTATAACAAAACAACAAAAACCTTATATGTAGCTCGTGATCAAGTTGGTGTTATACCTCTTTATAAAGTTCAAACAGAAAATCAAATATGGATATCTTCTGAATTAAAAGCCATTTTAAATATTGGGAAGCCAGATATTTGTTTACCCGGATTTATTTATTCTTATGTTGGTAAAGATTGCACAGTAAGTAGATTTTTTAATGGATATACTCACACTTTGGGCACTGAAAGATATGAAAAGGGAAGTCTGTACAAGATTTTAGAAGAATCTGTAAACAAAAGAGTCTATTCTGATGTACCATGGGGAGTTTTGTTGAGCGGTGGGTTGGATTCATCTGTTGTTTGCAGTTTGGCTATAGAAAATGAAAAAATATCAAAATCTTATCCTGTTGTACATACTTTTTCTATAGGTTTAAAAGGAAGTGAAGATCTAAAAAGAGCAAAGGATGTGGCTGATTTTTGGAAAACAGTTCATCATTCTATTGAATTTACAGAAGAAGAGGGCTTTGAGGCTTTAAACGATGTTATATATGCTATTGAATCATATGATGTCACTACTATACGTGCATCTGTACCCATGTATTTATTAGGTAAAGCGATGAAAAAATGCGGCATAAAGATGGTTTTAAGTGGTGAAGGTTCAGATGAATTGTTAGGAGGGTACTTGTACAATCATCATTGTCCTGGTGCAAAAGAGATGCACAAAGAATGTGTCTTAAAAATGGATAGATTGCATTATCATGATTGTCTAAGAGCCAATAAATCATTAGCATGTCATGGTATTGAATGTAGAGTTCCATTTCTAGACAAAAAATTTGTACACCATACAATGTTTAAAATGGATCCTAGAGATAAACTTTCTCAAACACATCCAGATGGACCTCAAATGGAGAAATGGACGTTAAGAAACGACTTTATGTTCATGTTAAAAGACTTACCACAAATAATAGCAAGACAAAAAGAACAATTTTCTGATGGTGTTGGAAATAAATGGATTAATTATTTGAAGGAAAAAAGTAATAAAAAATATACAGATGAATATTTTAAGAAAATGCAAGAAAAATATATATTCCAACCGCCACAGACCAAAGAAGCATTGTTGTATAGAGAAATCTTTCAAAAATTCTTTAATAACTGTGATGAGACTGTATTTTATACTGATGAAACTGTGGCTTGTTCCTCTGAAGTCGCCATAAAATGGAGTGATCAATTTAAAAAAGACCCATCAGCTGAATCATTAAAAAAATAATATAAATAAACTATTTTATATTTTAAAACTATGGACAATCATCCACTTGATTGGAGGGATAGGTTAGTTATTTTATGTTCAATAATTGCATCAATTGTCATACTATTGGTACAAAATACTATATTTTCATTGTCATGTATATTTCTTACCCATCTCTTTATTATACCATCGTTGATAATAATTTACAAATCGAAATCAATGTGGTTGTTCTATTTTGTTGTATTTTCTATAATAGCGTCTTTATTATGGCACTTTTCTAGAGAATGGTTTTATGAAGAAGATTTGTTAAAACTTGATATCATCCATCAAAATCTATTGATTGCCATTTCAATATCTCTTATTGTATTTAAACATGTTCCTAGATTTATGATTGGTATTCTGTTTACTTACACCATAATATTGGCTGTGTTTTGTTTAGATAAATTATGGGGCTTTGATGTATATTTATATTTATCTGCTATATGGATACTTGTTTTAATTGCACATATAATTTTAGAATTAGTCCGTCCACCTGCAGAAGAAACAAACTGGTGGTATTTAATAATTATGTTTATTTACACATCAACGGCGGTATCTCTTTATACATTGGCTTCTGGAGACAATTATAATTCTGTGCATTCAGTTTGGCATATATTGGCTTATACATCATTGTATTTCTCATTTAAAATGTCTTTTAAAACATATGATGAAAATGATGAAGAGTTAATAGTACTTCCAAGGGTTGATTTTGAAATAGAAGGAAAAATACAAGAAATATCTAAACTATTATTTTAACTTTTATAATAATTATCTCTTTTAGAACTTCAATGAAGGTTTATTATCTATACTTTTTAATGTTTGCATTTTATTAAGTTTTATATAAAACATTACCTTTTCAAAAAACAATTCTACATAATTTAACTTTGCGTTTAAAAATGTAAACAATGCAGTACTTATATAATTCATTTGAAAACCTTGTATAAGTCTTTGGTCGTCAGGTGGTGTTTTTATATTTACAGGTGTTATAGGATTACATAGTTTATTAACAGGAGAAAATACTCCAAAATATATTTGATCTTCAGTTACTTCCATTTCTCTATCTAAAGTGTTGTCATATGTCCATTCCATTGGTGATATAGATCCTAACCCAAAAATACCTTCAATTTCTTGACATGACTCAAAATAAAGTGTGACAAGTATTTTATCGCCAATTTCTTTATACGGTACCATTAGATAATTCGGCTTGTTTAAGTCACCTATATTTAACCATCCATAACTACCAGCCATTATAAAACTATCCCATTCTGTAAATAAATTCTTAAAACTACAATCATCCCTTGCTGCATTATTATCTTTCAAAATTTGCATGAATTCAACTATTTTTTTCCATTTCCAATAATTTTCAAATGCTAAAGTTTTTTTTATATCATCAAATATGCCAGTAATAATAGACATGTTTTATTGTAATAGTATCTATTTATATAATTTAAATTATTAGTTAAACAAACTAACTTTTTAATTTTAATTTTAACACTTCTATTAACTCATCAGCAATTTCTTTTGACTTTTCTTCTACTATTGTCTTGTAAAAGATGTTTACTCTCTTTAAATGTGATTCACCAGGAAATCTTTTTTTCAAGAAATCAAATATAGCAAGATTTTGATTTTTTATCCATTTGGCATTCATCAATGTTTTCATAAAATCCATATCATAAAACAATTTCATAGTTGCGTTATAAGGTTTACTTTCATCATACAATGTAGTTAAAACATTATTATTTACATTGTCTTTATGTAGACGTAAATCATAAACGACACCTAATTTTTCTGCATTATTGTTTAAAACATTAAAAAATTCAGTACCATAATCGTTGTCATGATCTAAAATACTCATTAAAAATGTTTCACTGTGATAATTTAGAAACACACTGTTTTTAATTTTAGGCTGGGCTAAAATAGATTGATCGCCTAATTCTTTCATCGAATTAAAATTATCTGTTAACCTATTTAATTTTTGATCTGCTTTTTTAATAGAGTTGAAAAATTTTATTTTCACAGCGTATGAAATAAATAACAACAGTAACTTTTTGCTTGTGTCTTTACTTAAATCATATTGATCTATTACTTCCAATAGTGGATACAATGCATATACTGTTTTATTACCATCTTCAATAAAAAATGTGTTTGTTTTTGCATATGACATCAGTAAAACAATTAATTTGATTCCATTTTCATTAAACGTGTTGTCTTGGATAAGTTTGGCAAGATGTTTACTCTTTAATTCTGTTCCATATTCTAATAAAAGTTTTAAAATATCGGCATCTGCAGCTGAACCAAATGCCAATACAAAATCTATTGCCTGTTTTCTTGATCTTGTACTTTTTTTATTTGCAAGTTGTTCAGAGCATTCTTGTGTCAATGCAACCTCAAAAAATTTTTTTAAATACATCAAAGATTTTTTTTCCTCTCCTATTGCCATGGTACATAAAAATAGTATTATATGGTTATTTTCAGATTGAACATTTAATACATTAAGGTTTCTATCCAACGAATACATTACAACCTCTTTTATATAATTATCATAATCTCTGTCAAACCAATGTTCTTCAAGTAAATAATAAATAAAATGTTGTTTCACAATATTAAATCCTGCAACCAAAGTTTCTATTGTAGCACTATTTAAAAAATCATTGCTAAAAATATTTAAAAAGTCAATTGATTTTTCTACATCTTTGAGAGATATTAACATAAACATAGCTTTTTGAAACTCAGATCCCTGTTCAAAGATGTTTTCTTTACCTTGTTTAACTAAAAGTTTATATATTTTTTTCATTGTTTCTGCACTGTGCTTTTCCATGATCCTTCTTAAATCAGTTGGAATAGAAAACAATAGTAATTCTGTATCATATTCAAGTAACAAATCAATCATCTTACTCTGAACAGATAAAAATTGTTTTTTCTTTCTTTCTTTTCTAGTTTGTACCTGTGTTTCAGAATATCTAATTCTCTCTTTAAGTACAAGGTAGAGTATTAGTGGTTTGGCTTTCATATCCTTGATTCTAAACCCATCCTTGTCCATGTACTTGAAAAGTAACACTAATTTTTGAAAAATAATAGACGGTGGTACATTATTATTATGATCCATTAATATTATGTCATATATGCCCATTACTTGTATCAGTTCTAAGTTTAAATTTTTTGAATATCTGAATACAGTATCCAAAATTTGAGGATCATAACATTTAAGTGAGGCAACTAACAAAGGTATGTCAACTTTGATAGCACCTACTTTTAATGCTATTTGTATACTTTTACGAACTGTATTTAAAGCATCTTGAAGATTCCTGTTAATACCATTCACTTCTAAAAATGTCTCAGATGAATCTTTGTCAATTAATTCATCCCTACCACTCAAAGCGCT
This sequence comes from Legionellales bacterium, assembly GCA_002691585.1. Lineage (GTDB taxonomy): Bacteria > Pseudomonadota > Gammaproteobacteria > Comchoanobacterales > Comchoanobacteraceae. Next base: position 18,517 of record NZIM01000021.1, on the reverse strand, counting down.
GTCAATACTTTCTGTTATAAAATTTAAATCGTTTGCAGCAAACCCATCGTCTTTATCATGACCCAGAGTAAAAGACAAAAGTTCATTAGACTCAACTTCATTTAAAAGAAGATTAGGCATTTTATCTTTTAACTTCTTTTCCATATTTTCTTTACTTATACATATTTCAGGACATTCATAGTCGTCGTCATCATCTTCATTGGCATAATTATTTACACCAATCTGATATAAAATATCTTTAATGTATTCAGGGTTAACATTTAGTTTAAACAGATTAAATTCGTTTGACCATGTATTTCCTAAATTTACTTCTGTTTCACAATTAGAGGTTAATAACTCTGCAATTTGATCAAAATTTTCATCAAAATTTTTAACGAAATTTTCTCCAAATTCACAGTTGCACATGACCAAATAAGATATTATTGATTTTTGATACCATACAGAATGATATTTTCCTATTCCAAAATTCACTGCAGCACCATTATCAATCAAATATTTCACAATATTGCCTCTTTTAAACTCAACTGCTAATTGTAATAATGACTGTATACTCTCTTCACCTATAAACAGATTGTATTTTGTATTTTCTTCATGTTTGTCTGCTATTGTTTGTACTAAATCAACAAAAGATTCTTTAACTTTAGGATCATATGAATATTTTTCATCCGATGTTAAATATTCCACTATTTTCTTAGATAATAATAGTCTTTCTCTTATTTCATCATAAGATAACATAGATTCTATTTTTTGTACAAATTCATCATACACTTCTAGTCTAGTCTTTTCAAATTGACTAAGAATATCTGTTAATACTTTTAATTCTTTATCAAAAAGAAAATTCTCGAAGAAATATTTTCCAAATTCTTTCTCTGATTTTTTCCTTAATTCACATTTCTCCTTCTTGCTAAATTTCTCATGGAAGCTTGGAGTGTCCCAAAGATCATTCAAGAGGTCAAACATTTCATCGTCAGAATATTGGTCAGAAGGATAGTCACAGTCAGAATTACTCATTTATAATAAAAGTTAAAAAATAAATAGTATTTTAATTTACATATCTTTATTCTCATACAGAAACTCAATCATCATTCTTGCTGGTGGAATATAAGGAACACACTTATCAAGAATAGGCTCATAAATTTTTTTTTGTTTCTTGAGATTAACATTTATTTTCACTTTGTGATATTCTTCTGGGCTGGTCAAGCATAAATAAATAAACAAATAATTTGTTGGTGAAATCATTAGTATATAAGATTGTTTTTTGAATAAAAATGTCTGAAGAATTATATGATTTATATAACTTTGAAGAAAATAAAAGATTGCAGTCTGATATAATTTATTATATTATGGTCTCTAAGGACACAACCAAGTTGGATGATATGTTGAAACAAATTTTAGCTAATAAAAATTTCTCAAAAAGATTTGAGAAAGTCACTCAAAGGTGCTTGTCAGATAATTCAAGAATAGCAAAACATGGTTTATTTTTCTTTGGTCTTTTCCTATGTCCAGAATTTGCCAGGTCATTGGTCACACCTGAGCCAAAGCTAAATCCATATAAGTTCAAGATATTTTATGAGACTGTGTTACCAAAGAAATGCAATGACCTCCTGAATGGCAACATTAGCTGCCTACAGAGGTTTGTAGAAGAGATAAGAACAGAATATATTATCTGTCCTATTAATTAAAATATAAACTATAAATAAACTATTTTATTGTATAAAAAATGCCAAAAACCATGCCAAAACATACTAAAAGAAAGTCTAACAACTACAAGTGTGATGGAAGTTGTGGCAAAGCAAACTGTAGGTTTATAAAAAAAGGTTTTCCATCAAAATGTGATTTACAAAGACATCTTGGTAGGGATAAGCATGTGTGTCCAGTTTGTTCTGAATTGCTAACTTGGGGTTCAGGTACTTTATATAGACATTTTAGAGGGAAACATCAAAAGTTACTGAATGCCAATGATGGGTGTCCTAAACACAATATTCCTAATAAAAGATCAAAGTTAAAAGTACCAGATGGTTTGAAAGAGTATAAAGATCCATTTTATTATTTGAAAGAAAAAATTAGAATTTGTATAATCAGTGACCATCAAAGATTCAAGGATTTGGAAAAAAGTATTGAAAAGTATCAGGAAATAAACAATCAAGATAAAGTGAGATACTATACCAATATTTTGGCTAATTATGCTGATGTTGTAGAAAAAACAGATCAAAACATACACCAATTTGCTACTCAATGGCTAAGGTATTTGGTACAAACCAAAAGGATGGATACTTTTCAGCATGAAAGTGGATTAATATTTGCCTATCATTTTCAAAAACATGGTGGTCTGTTTGGAATTAGCTTGGACAGAAAACATAATGACTATCCACATTTTGATGGATCTAGGAATGCTTTTCAAAATGTAAGAGATGTGCGATTGTGCCTCAACACTAGCTGCAATCCTTTGATGCATTATAAAGACTTTAAACAATCAGTCTTAGAACAAATCAAGTTACCATCTACTTTGGATTTAAATATACTGATGCATAGAAAATCTATATGTTATAGATCTATTAGTCATATCTGGAACTCTAAAAGAAAGGTAAAGAATCAAGTGGAACATGTTTTGTTGAAGAATATGTTTGGTGATCTTAAGAACTTTAAATCCTATTGTAAGAAAGTATTGGAAGACCAAGACTACAGGTGTGCTATTACTGGAATATATTTATTGAATGGTATGTATGACACTATGCCTGATGAGGAAAAAGTATTTGCTATGTCTATTAATGCTATTGATCCAAAAGTAGGTCATGTGAAAGGAAACATAGAGTGGGTGTGTAGATTTATTAATGTTATCAATGCAGAAAAAAATAAAAAGGTTCATCATAAAGATGATCCTCCCAATGGTTGGACCAAAGAGTTGTTTGAGAAGTATTTTTTAGGATAAATTAAAAATTTAAATTTTATATTTCATCTTCAGATCATTTAAATCGTTGCGCAATTTTATCAACATGATAGCAATATCATGAGTTTTCTTCAATACGTCTTCCATGTCCTTTTGTGCATTTTCCAATTTTGTTTTTAATTGAACGTTTTCTTCATACACATCTCCAAGTGCGCGGTAACATCCCTCCCTCTCACCTTCACAAGTTAACTCTCCATCAGAAGACATGTATGAATCGTCAGATGAACTTGATGAATCATCATCACTATCACCACCACGTAAACCTGCAAATAAGTCATCTTCCCCACTTGTATCATCTTCATCATCTGCAATTAAATCATCTTCTTTCTTTTTCCATTCCAAATTTCCAAGTATCAAACGTTCAACTGATCCATCTTCAACAAACTTTACAGTATATGTATCTCCCACAATTTTGATTATTTCACCATCAAACCATTGATATCCTACAAGTTTCTTTTTATCCGTTTCCATTTTATATCTTATAGACAATTTGTCATTAACTTTTAAATATCCAACGATCATAGTTTTAAATTTTGTTTTTTTGACAAAGAAACATGCGTTTTTGGAGTCTTTAACTAAATCATTTTCATATACAAAAGAAAATCCTACACAATTATTAATTTCACATTCTATGCTAATCTTATATGTCTTTTTTTTTCAAAATAATATTATATACTTGATGATTAATGAACTCTTGCGTTGTGGAATTTATAATTTTTTTTATATTTAACATTTCAACATCTGAGGAGTTAAAAGTTTTTAATATACCATTTGACCAATTTTTTTCCCTATTAATCCGAACTAAGAAATCAGGAGTTTTATTTTTGTAAGGCAATTCAAAATCTTTTATTATTTCTCTTGCATTTTTTAAACTTCTTTCCATTGGCGATATTAATAAATAAAAATCAGTGATCCTATTATTACAAAATGGTTTTATTTCCGCTTGTTCTTTCATATGAAATAAACATTGTTTGTTCTGTATATCTGTTTTACACAGACCATCTGTACAAACTTCAAATTCATCATTGTAGTTTTCAAGATCTTTTGATGATATAAAAGATATAAAAAACATAAACATGCCCACTTTTGTACTATGTATGTCACCAACTTCAACGTCTTTATGCTGTATAGTCTGTGTTGCCAAACCTTCTTGATGATACCGTTTGTATACAAACACCTGGTCTATTTTAACTGGTGTTTTTGACATTTTTTTAACATCTTTTTCAATAGTTTTAAGTAATTTGTTAATATATTCTTTACTTTTTAGCATTAAAGATCCTGTCAATGCAAATACATATTCCTCTGATAAAATATTACTATTGAATATTTTTTTAATTGTTTCTTTATTTGATTGATATTCGTTACAATAATCCATGTAAATAAAATTAAATGGGTTAGGTTTACTTGGTAGAGGATCAATTAATCTAGGCTTTGTATCAAATGCAGTATCGTTGTATTTTTCTTTTAACTCTGCCCTAAAACTCTGTGTACTTTTAGAATCTATAATAGCATCCACGTAGTCGTCAATAGATATTGGAAAAGCCGCAATGTTTTTTAAATGCTGCTTCATTGCCCTATACTCTGTTTTTTTGTCATAATAATTAGGTATATGGATATTTTTGTCATTAAATCCAATTGCTTTTAAAGCAACAGAGGTACCAAGATCATCTGCATCTAAAATTAAAGCAGAATCAAATTTGAAGAATAAAGCCACCCTAGTCAAATAATAATTTATATTAAATTTAATTTTGTCATGGATAAATGGTGTGTAGTCTTGCCCTTGACGTTTATATTTCCAGTTTTTTCTTATTTTTAATATTTTGTTATTAAAATCTTCCATTTACTATATTAATCATAAATTATATATGACATAAAAACAAAAACAAAAGTTCTAAATTCACTATAAAGGGTCATCAATTTATATAAAAAATGCCATTGGTATTAATTTTGGGATGTATGTTTTCAGGCAAGACTACTGAATTATTAAGAAGGGTAGACAAGTTAATAGCTATAAAGAAGAAAGTCATGATTATACGTCACCCAATAGACACAAGAGTTAAAAATGGATATGTGAAAACACATAGTGGTAAAGTAAAAATAGCTTTTGAATTTGATTCTTTAAAAGATGCACCATACAAAGACTATGATGCCATTGCCATTGACGAAGGACAGTTTTTTGATGATATACTGGACATTATTCCTCACTTAGACAGTACATTGATATTGATAGCTGGGTTAAATGGATCTTTTAATAGAAAAAACATTGGTCATTTGCACAAGTTAATACCTCATGCAGATGATATTATTTTCAAGAAAGCATACTGTGCATCTTGTAAAGATATTACACCAGCTGTTTTTTCAAAAAGATTGACTGATTCTACAAAAGAAATAGAAGTTGGTGCAGCAGATAAATATATGGCTGTTTGTAGAAAGTGTTTTTAAAAACTATATAATATTATTAATTTTTATGAAATGCCAAGAGGTACATCAAAAGAAACCAATTTACCTTTACAATATGATAATGGAGTAGTAATGCAACATTGGATGGAAGAATTCGATGAAGAACATTCAGAAGATAATCAGACTTCTCATATATATACAAAAGCAATGGAACGTCATTTATTTGATAAAATAAATTTTGATGATTTTGAAATGAAACAGAAAAAAGATAATCGATATGTTTTACATGTAGGAAATTTAGAATCGAATTACAGAAGTTTGTTAAATGTTATTGAAAATATAGATGAAAAACACAGAAATCTTTTACAGCAGCCTCCAGAGGCTTGTTATGTATATTCTTTGCAAAATGCAATTGAAATAGTTTACAAAAATAAAAATAAACGGATACCAAAAACATCTTTTAAAAACAAATCAAATAAAATTCAAAAAGCAACTAAGAAAAAAGGATTGGTCGGTGGTGATACATGGAGTATACTGAATGAGTTTAAAAAAGCTGCTGTATCCGTTGATAAAACAGTCTCATTTGAGTTAAAACAAAAATTTGATGATAAAGGCACTGATAAAATAAAGAAATTTTCAAATTCTAATGATCTAATTAACTACTTACAAGAAGGAATTGTTTTGGTAGGAATATCATGTGTAAATGAAGAATCCTCTGATTTGAAATTGAATAGAAATTGTAAAATATGTGAAGAACATACATCAGACCATGCTATCACATGTGTTGGGTATGTAAAAGTAAACGAAACAGAATACTTTGTATTTAAAGATACTAATGGTAGAAATACAGATAATGAAATGACACCATATTGTTTTATTGAACGGAAAAAAATTATGGACATGAAAACATTATACAATTTTGTTATTGGTAAAACCATGACTATTAACAAGAAAAAGCGAACACATAAAAACAATCATTATCAAAAAGAGAAGAAATTGTATTTGCCTAAGTGGGAATCAAGAAAAAATTGGGTTGATTATCTAAGAGAGGTTGAAAAAAACGATAAAAAAAACCCAATAATTATAGATGCAGGTGATAAATTCCCAGAAGCGGATGATAAAAAATTATATCACGAAACTATTTTAGCAATTATGAAACTGTATGCTTATAGGAATAATATGCCTATCATATGGGATAGCATTTTATTAAAGGAAAAAGATGAAGATAAAACTGCAAGAGCTACAAAAAGAAGAGCTGATAACAAACCTCCATTAAAAATTAAATTTTGAGACTTCATACCATTGAGATGGATCATGCTTCCAGCAGTTCATAACACAAACAGATAGGTGTTTGGAATAAATATTTTTAGGAATGTCAGTGTTTGAAATTCCAACTTCCATGTCAGAAAAACTTTTGTTGCTGTAAGCTAATGACACATGTAAAGGTGATTCAAATTCATTTATCTTCAATCTCTGTTCAATTGCATAGAAATCAATGAGTTGAATTCCATTAACTATTTTAGTATGTGTTTGAATAGGTGGACCATACACTTGAAATGTTGGTTTGATGTTTGCATATTTTGCTGCAATGAGATGAGCCTCCTTTTCTGATCTAATATTACTTTTTATAGTTATGTGAGCTTTGAAACTTGATGTGTTAAATAAATTAGCATTTCTTAAAATAATTTTATTAAAAGGTATCTCATTAAATGTGTACCATATACAAAACTTAAACATTTTTAAACTGTTTTTTTCTTATATTTATAGCACTACTTTTATTATATAATGGATAGATTTAGACGACGCTCAGATATTGACACGGAGAGACCGATGTTTAGAAAATCAACACGAGATGCAGAATATAACGACTTGGAATATTTTGGAACCGAAGTAAGAAATAATAGAGACATCACCGATGATGAAAAAACAAAATATAGACAAACATTCCAAATCGATTTTCCAAATCGATCCCTGCAAAATTTATTAAATTACAATTGTTTAGACCAAGGTCCTGATGGTGCTTGTATGGTTGCTTGCTTGTTTAATTTGATTAATTTGAATAATAAAAATGCACACCATGGATTAGACAAACGGAAAAGAATTAAGTCATGGGCAAAGTTAAAAAGTGCACGTTATTGGTCATCATTTTATAAAAAATACGTAGTAAAGCCACAGTCAGTTGACTTTGGCGAAATGCTTGACATTGCTCAGAATGATAAATTGGTCAAAAATCTTTTAAATGATCCATCGTTTCAGTATGTTCCAATTTCATCACAAGGTGTAAGAGAAACACTAGTAAATAAAGAATTAATAGCCGGTGAAAAAAAAGGCTCTTCTGTTATTGCAGGAGTAAGAAAATTCTTTGAGAAATTAATAGATGACGGTATAATGGTAGGTGTTTCTTGGAATGGTCATGCAAGAGTTTTAATAGGTTATAACGATAAGGAAGTTTTATTTGCAGACTCATGGGGTAATAATTATCAACAGGAGACCTTTATGCCTAATCTAAAAATATCAGATTTTTTTAAGGCTGGATTTTCAACCGTTGATAAAAGATCATTTTATTCTAATGTAAAAGATTGTATATTTTTTGTGCCCCCTCAATCGTCAGAAACTTCAGGCGTTGATAGAGTTGAGGAGTTGCTAAAATTTTGAATACATTTAATAACACCAGCCATAACTTCCAACGGTCCTCCAATTAATATGGTGTAAATGATAGGATGTATGTACGCATATAATATAAACAGATATAAATAATACATTTAAAATACAATAGTTTATTTTTATACAGCATATGCAATCCTTATATCTTTGTTTTTTATTTTTCTGTGTTCCCTACAATATTCATATATAAAAATTATAGAATAAATAAAATCAACAACCATGATGACTAATAAGAAAATGCAAATAATATACAAAAAAATTATAATTTCATTTAATTTATCAGTTGGTAGATTGAAATATGTTATACAAGGTGTGTCATAATAACCATATACGTCTCTGTACATTTTTAAACAAAGCAAAGACTTATATATGTAAGTTGCGACAGTAATTTATAATTTTCCTATAACCCAAGATCTATAATACCAAGGTGTTTTTTTCACATGTCCTTTTGGATAGACTTTTTTTTTCATTTTATATGATTTAATTATTTTATATATACTAAAACTAAAAATATTTAGATTTTTTTGTATGCTTAAAGTTTTCAAATGCATTTTCTTCATACTCTCTTGATCTTTTAGTAAATTCCCTTCTAAAAATATTGTTTTTCTTTAGAACATTAGCTCTTGTTTTCAATGCATGGCAATTGGGACAAAGGGCTTGTAAATTATCATACTCATCTCTACCTCCTTCCCACAACTCTTTAATGTGGTCTATTTCAAAAGTAGGAGGTAATAATAGTTTACACATATTGCATCTATATTTTGTTTTATAAGCAATTTCTATTCTATGAGTAGTTGAATATCTTCTTTTTAATGATTTAATCTTTTGTTTTATTTCCTGAAGCCAATTGTATGCTTCTTGGTTTTCATTTTTCAAAAATTTCAAGATGTATACCAATGATTCTTCTTGCATAAATACATCATTAAACTCTAATTTCTTTTTAAAATGATCTTCTACAGATCTAATAAAATTTATATCTAAGATAAAAGTTGAGACTTCAAACTTCAATCTCCTTTCTATCTCATCTAAACGATGTAGCATTTAACAAAACACATTTCATTTATATAGAATGTATTTATATTAATTAAAAATACATATAAAAGTCTGACCTTACTCTATAAAATGAATTCTTTATTTATTATCTTATTAACTGTTTTGAATCTAAGTGCAATTGTTTTGACGAGTATAAGTCTCTCTATTAAGAATGATATTACCATTGTGTTATCTTTAGTTGCAACATCTGTTTTATTTTTAGAAAGAATTTTACCAAAAATATGGGAGATGATATTTGGCAAAGAGCTATTCACAACGCAATGGCTTGGTGTACTAAGTGGTGCTGCAAGTTTAGTATTTTCTTTTTTTACATATGGAAGAAATGTAAATGATGATGATCTTTACTACTTACTAGGATTGTCTGCTCTTGCAATACTTTTGAGTGCATTCATAGGTCATTTATTGATTAAAGAATATAAAATAAACCCAACCAATTGGTTCATATCGTTGAGCAAAGTAGTTTTGATATCGTTGGCAGCAGTTTTTATGATTGTAGGGTTGGTAAATAACAAGTATGAAACATATGTTAATGATTTACTGTTTATTTTAGCAGCAACATGCATTGTTGCCGGTTTTGTTATTTATTTAGGTTATGCAATACTTATTTTAAATCATCCTCCTGAAGATTGGGAAGACAAAACTATCTCACTGCTATGTCTTAATAATAGTCAAGACATTGAAAAGCATTGGGAAGAAACTAGATGGTTAAGGGTTTTAGCTTCCGGAGCAGCAGTCAGTGGTGTTAGCTTCTTATATGGTGTTTATGTAGATTTATGGGGTTTGTTAAGTCTTGTAACACTAGGAATAGCAGTAGTGATTGATCATTTGAACGTAAGATAGATCAAAATAAAAATATAAAAAATATGCACAATTCAACACAAATAAAAAGTATGAGATTGCTAAAAAGAAAAATAAATGAATGTGATGAAATAATTGAAAATGCAAAAAATGCCAAGAAACAAAAAAAAGAACTTGAAAATCAGCTAAAATCTTTAAAAATGGATTTAGTAAAAGATGAAAAGATAAAATGGAAGGAAATGTCATTTCAACACTGGATGGAGGAAACTGAATATAAAACCTTTTATATTTGGTATGTTAATGGGGAGTATGATTATGGTGTTTGGGAAGGTGAAGAAAGATTAACTGATGATGAACATCAACACTTCAAAGAGTTTTACAAACACTACTTTTTTCAAGGTTATCCTAATTATAATGAACATGATGAGATGACTGAGATGGAACATGGTTTTGAAGATGGAGATCTTAAAATATCAGAAGTGTATAGAGATGATTTGTGAGTATTTAAACAGTAATTTCATTAAAAACTTTTATTTTTGCACCATTCTCAAAAGCTAATTCACATTCTGAAGCTTCATCTTCATCAATATTATATTTTGGACCTCCATAATAAAAATAATGTCTGATGTACTCATGAAAATGATCATCTTCTTCTTTGGTTAAATCCACCAATGCTACCCAGACACCACATTTTTCTACATCATCTGTTGTATAGAGCCAAAATTTGGTATATTCACTTTCATTATATTGATCAAAAGTCATGGAAACCCATTTTAATTTCCTATCTCTGACCAAATTCATTCTCAGTTTTTTCATTTCATCTATTGTTTTTATCCTTTTTCTTTTTAATTCTTTTATTTGCTGATTGCATTCCACTAATTTTCTTTTTAAATTATCCATAGTATATAAGCTCAAATAAAAATATAAAATGAAAGAAGGAGTACTTTGTTGTTCTATGTTTGTATGGTTATTAGCTGGTATATTTTTTATAACTTGTTACACTACTGGTTATGGAGGACTAGAATATTGTCCACATGGTAGTTTTTTTTATGTTTTTGCAGTCATTGCAGGTCTTCTTACGTGCTTCGGATGTTGTTATCCAAAAAACTTGCCTTTAGAATTATATTAAAATGTAAAGGGAAAAATAAAACTATATAAAAGTTATATTAATTATATATTATGGGTAATATTTTGGGTTCAGAAAAACGAGAAGTTCCAATCGAAAAAATATTTAGAGAAGCATGTGTACAAGGTCGCGTGGAGGATGTTAAGTCGATTATAATTAGTAGACTTAGAGCTGGTGAAGATATCACAGCAATGATGAGTGAACTAGGTATAAATAGTGATGGTCAAAGTAGTACACCATTAATGGAAGCTGCATGGTATGAACATAGTGCTGTAGTTAAAGTATTACTAGAATACAATGCTAGTATGTATAATAAGTATGGAAGCAACGCTCTACACCACGCAGCATGGGTTAATGAAAAACGCACCACCACTGTACAACTTCTTCTAAACAACATGAAACTGGAAGATATCAATCACAAGAATGATAATGGAGACACTCCCTTGGATATGTGCTATAAATATAATGACAGTTCTATCAAAAAAAAACTAATCAAATTGATTCGTAAAAAAGGAGGAAAAAGAGGGAATGAATTAGAAGAAGCAGGAGGAAAGGGAAAAGGCTATAAATGGTGGGGTGGAGTAAATAGCAGGTATAATGCACAGGAGTTAAAATTTTAGGCTGTATTAAAATTTATTACATTAAAATTTAAATCTATGTTTACAATTTACACACTGACAGAATGTAGTAGCAGATTCATCACATGATCTAGTTTGCATTTCTTTTTTTATAATTCTTCTAGATTTACATTTTGGACATACAGTATCCCCTTCTTGAATTTCATACACTTTTTGTTCCTCTAGCAATGGTTTTGGATGTAAAGCTTCTTCAATTGTAGAGCCCTCTAACACTCTTCTCACAACATATGCATAGTTTTTATCTGTAGTTTTGTTAAACACTTCTGTTTCTCTTTCCTCACCAATAAGTTTTTTTGCAGTTTCTCTATATTCCATTTTGATATACTTTGTAAATATTTATATATGAAAAAAATAATCGATTGATTTTTAATAGATGTAGACTATATATTATGTACGGGCTGATAAAAATGGACAAAGAGTACAGAACAAAAAAATACACCAGAAATTTGAAGGGTAGAAACTCTGGCAAACGATCCTACTTTCGTTCGCCGAATTGTATTAAAAAAATACGTAAAAGTAAGTCAAAAAGAAAAAGATTGTTAATGAAAAAAAATAATGAACATACAAAAAAATATTGTTATTATACCTCATTAAAAGATTTTAAAAGTTAAAAATACTCCACTTTAAATTATATTTAACTAATTCTTCTTCAACTTTTGGTAAATTTTTCTGTATGAAATCAGTTAATTTCTCCACAAATTTCTTCTGTGGCTTTTTACTAAATAAGAAGTCCATAAAATGAATCTTATTTTTTTCTTTAGCTATTCTTGGTTTATAAGTCATTTCATCCACAGATAATAAATTACCATCATACAAATCCATGATATTTCTGAGATGACTATCACTACAACCATGAAATCCTCTGAATATTAAAATAGATAAAAGTTGCATCAACTGATCATCTGAGTAGTTTTTAGTGAGACTCATGTTTTTGCCTTCATATGCTGGAGCATACAGCCAATAAACATTACCACTTTTTTTTATTTCATAACCAACTGGTTTAATACCAAAATTACTTTTTTTTTTATCAATACCAAGTTGGAAATCCAATGTATTTTTATCCTGAAAAGGACCTTTTACAAATACTTTTTCTTTTTTAGTTTCAAGAATCCAAGTGCCAGGTTTTCTTCCACAAGGTATCTGACATGCATGTTGATTCAAAACAACCTCACCATTCCATACATCCATCTGACAAAAAGTAATCCTAATCCTTTTCCTGTGTGATGAACTGTTAGCATTTTTAGTACCAAATGATTTCTCTTCTTGTAAATAAATCTCTTCTGCTTTTCTTTTGGTACCTATCCTGGTATTGATACTTTCATGTGGGTTCTCAATATATGCCCCAACTTCCAAAAAATGTTTTAAGCCTCTTTTCATTTTCTTTCCCTTTTTAGTATGTTTATCAAAAACATAATCAGGTAGAATAATTTGAAGTGTATTCAATGGAGCAGATGCAATTTTTGGATATTTAAGAGGGATGTAGTCCATCTCATGAAATTTCAATCCTACAAGTGTATAAAGATACAACCTTGAAGTAGTTTTTTTATCCTTGAAATATTCATCCAAAAACATTTTCCACAAAGATTCTTGCAATGGAGTAATTTTTTCATTATTAAACAATTTCTTTTTTAAATATCTTACTGCAGTATTAACTGTGATGTCTTTAGGAGTAGGATATTCCCTATTCATTTTCATCTTTAGAATTTTAGCTTCAATAGCAGATGCTAACATTTCTTCTTCATTCAATTCTTCTTTTTTATGAATAGCATTATTCAAAGCTACTTTACATAAATATGCAACATGTCTGTCACTCTTTAACCCTGCAACAGTAACTGCACCAACATAGACTACATTCCTCTGTTGTATAGATGACATTTTTTTCCATTTTTTTATGTTTTCATTAAACCAATGAACATATTGAGAACCTTCTGGAAACTTATCTTCTACACATATTATTTTTAATCTGTTTAAAACAGCTTTACCATTATTACCATCAAACAACTCCAAACATGTGTGAACTGTTTCTTTTTCCATTCCTCTTCTTGCAAATTTTTGGATAGCTGATTTTACATCTCCATTTGTTCTTCCATAAATTGTTTTTAATGATTGCCACATACTTTTTAGTTTTTGTTTAACTTATTTTTTACTTATATAATAACTTATCTGTGTAAATTAAGACCAGTGTTCTATGTTGACATGTGTGTTAAAAATAAAATAAACTTAGCTAAAATAAACTTAGCTAAAATAAAATATAAACAAATGACTATATGACCAGCACTACTACATGATAGACATCAAACAGACTTGTAAAACACTTTAACAATCAAATTGGTCCTATATAAACAAAACAATTTATAAAAAACAAAAATGAATTTTAAATACAAAAAGAAAAATGTTACTTTTACTTACAAGGATAAAAAATTTTATTTGAATAATGAGAATTTATTAAATGTTAATGTTTATTTATCACCTGCTAGTTTGACCAAAGAGTTTGCTTATGTGTGCATCAGGTTAAATGTACCTCTAATGCAAAAGAAATATGGTAATTGTATTTTCTTGAGATCAGATAGTTGGTTAAAGAAACAAACTGATGAAGAAAATGATGCCATGATTGTGGATAATATGAATAAGAAAATATATGAGATATGTCCAATGATATTATTGTCCATGAATGTAGAAGCTACACCTGGGGCAAAAATGGAAAAAACAGATGTTTTTATTCAAGATAAGCAATTGATTTGTCCAGAATTGAACTTCTATTATAACTTTGAAAATGTAGATGTGGTGTTTTATCAAAGATTTACAAGTTATACTAGAACATTTGATTTGACATTTGTTTTGAAAAATAAAAAAAGAATGGATTTAACAGTTATTGATAGAAAAAAATATATGAAAGATTTGGATAAATATTTTAAAGAGAATAACATTGAGGTAGTAAAAACAGGTCCTGATCCAATTAATTGGGCTGATGTGTATGAAAGACATTATAAATATCAGTTTGATTGGATACATGTCTACATGCCACCATCAGACACAGAGGAAGAAGAGGATGAATGGGTCCAGGGAGAAACAGATGAAGAATTATCAGATGATTATATCTATTCATCAGAAGATGAAGTAAGTGTTGATATACCTGAATCAAAAAAAAGAAAATTAGATGAACAATGGGAGAATAAAGGCAAAGTTCTAGATTCAGATGATTATGACAGGTGGGAGAAAAAACAAAAAGTATAATTTTTATATCAAATATTTTTTTCTATAAACTTTTATTTTTTTATATATAATATGGGAAATAAGGCACCAAAAAAATCAAAAAATCCATGTTTAGCAGTTAGAAAATTAGAAATGGAAACAGGAACAATTGATAGAATCTCAAGATTACTATGTTTTAACAAGTTTTTTGAAACCAACCCTATCTGTAAAGAACTCTTTGATAAACAAACCATCAATCAAATCAGAGTGAATATAAATTTTCTTTTAAATTTTCCTTTATCTATGTGGACAGAGCGTGAAAATGAAATGTATGAACAAATCTTTGCAAAATACTATCTAGCATTTTCTGATGAAACTTATAGATCAGAGAAGAATGTAAAATGTAATGAAAAAAGTAGGCTAAAATTTTAGTACTAAACTTTAACTGATGTTACAAACGAAGCATATGTATTTATACCACATGCATTTTTACCTCTCTCTAATCTAAAATATCCATTTTCTCCCCAATCAGTTCCCCAACTGTTTTTAATAATCCAATAATCCTCAGTATACCCAACCACTAAAACGGCATGATCTATATCTTTACCACAATGATGCTTTTTCATTACGCCGGAAGAGTAAAGTTCAAATGCATGAGAATTGCTATCTATTCCTATTGGGATAGGACCATAAGATAGTAAATTGTGTGCTAGTTTTCTTTCTATATCTACATGGTATTCTTCTGTTTGTACCATAAATGCCTCTACCTTAATAGATGGTTTTTTATGCCATGCTTTACACTGCGAATCATGCTTTAAAAAAGGATCAAAAGATTCAGGTCCAATCGAATGATACATTGCATATTTATAAACATCTTCCATCAACCCCCCATCACACCCATCTGTCATTGGACGTGTACAATCAATCCCTTGCTGTGCAGATAATTTTAATAAATTACCAGTCTTTTTTTTATACCAATATTCTAAACTGCCCATCGCTGCTATAGAAAAACATCCACCACAGTCTCCTTGTTCAATAACACTTGTTACATAACCTTTTTTTCTCCAATCAAATTTTTGAGGAGATCCTAGATGATGTTTAGTATGTTTATTCATAGTAATATCTTTTTCTTTGGTTCTTAAAATCCTATTTCTTGATATTTTTTTATCTGAAAAATGATGTAATTTTAATGTTATGTCTTTTATTTTTGTTAATGTTTTAAATTTTGGAGCCAAAATTGAGTAAACTAATTTCATTTCATTTTTATTATATTTTTTATGATGAGATTTTATGTAGGAATAAAACCAATTTGGATATTCTGCATTTACTACAACTAATGATATGATTAACAAAATAAGCTTTTTCATATATTTATAAAATACTATAAATATATAGTATTTTTATGAAAAAAATGCTGTATGCATCTTTTGCAAAACCAGTAGGTATGTTTGACAATATTTTTAATAAAGTTGTGGCTTTTTGTACCGGTGGTCACTTTTGTCATTCAGAATTCATTTTTGTTTATGAAAAGGAAACGTTTGAAACATTTCTAAATAACATAGAAGATCATGATAAATTAAAAAAATCTTATAATAGATACGTAGAAGACGATAAAATAAAAATATGTTTTTACGTCCTGTGGGGAGATAAAGTTAAGTATAGATTATTAAAAGATGTTCATAATAATCCATTTTATAGAATGCCCAATAGTACAGAATTTGATAAAATACATCTACAGATTTCTGATCAACAAGAAGAAAAATTAATGAACTTTTTATTTGAGCAATGTGGTAAAAACTATGATTATGAAGGGGCTTTGGGCTTTTTTATACCTTTTCGTTACAACAGAAATGAATACGACAAATATTTTTGCAGTCAATTAATGGTTTCAGCATTACACCAAATCCAGATGTATAGAGAGTATAATGCAGCTGGTATAACACCAAACTATTTACATAAAATACTAACAACTTAATTATTTTTTTTGTATTATATAATGTATGTCTAATGTAATAAATTATGAATTATGATGAAATCTTAAATAATATTGAAACTGCAGTGGCAAATAGATTAAGCAAAGAAAAATATTTAGATTTTTGCAATGAAGGTGTCATAATAAAAAAAAAAGAACAAGTAGATGCCTTAAATACGCGCCCTGATATTGAATTCTATTATAAAACAAATAAACTTAAAATAACATTTTTAAGCGATTTTTTTGATTTAAGAACAGATATTTTTTTCCGTAAAGAGGCAAAGAGTAAAAAAGACCGAGCAAAAGATAAAACGATTTGGATAAAAATTTACAAAAATTGTTATACTCCAAAGATATATCCTAAAGGTTCTCTTTTTTTTAACTACAAAATAGCAGGTAGGTCTGGAGATGGTGGAAAAGAAAAAGGTGCAGCCGTAGGTAAAAATAAGGTAAGAAATGCAACCACGCTAGTTAAGTATGAATCATGGTTTGAAACAGAAGATCCTGAAAATGCTGAAAACTTTGAATATGTAAAGGATAAATTTAAAAGAGATATTTTGTCTCTCATCCAATATATTCATTACAATACAACGTCAGATATACCGTTGGTATCGTTTTATTTAGATAACCTGGTTCAAGAGCAACTAGATGGTGCTGCAAAAAGTCTTTTGTTTAAATTTTTTTCCATTCCTTATAATTTAGGGGACACATTTTATAAAGAATTATTAAAATATATGAGATCAACAACTGCAACCAAAGGTAACCCACCAAAACCAGGTTCTATAGTTAGTATTTATGCGTTGATCAATCCCAATATATCAACATGTATAAAAAATACATGTTTAGAATTTGATATTAAACAATGTTACATATTATTAACATCTATTTATAACTTAAACATAACTGTTTTAGACAACAATTGTCCAGAAATATTACAAGATTTGATATATGGATTATACTTTCATCTAAAGAATAAACACAAAAATTATATTAGAGAAAACAATCTATTCGAACAAACAAATTGGATTTCTACGTTTCGGGACAATATTGAAGACGAATTATCATGGGATAATATATTAGACAGTGACACAATCGAAAGATTAAAAGATAGGAATATAGAATATTTCCCGGGATTAGATAGGAATGAAACATTTATTATGTCTTATAGAAACGAAACTATTGATTATGTAGATCTTTCTATGAATGGTTTAGAACGCATAAATGATATAAAAATTGACAAATTCTTTTCTTATGGAAATTCCAATATTAAGAAAGATAAAATATCTAAGATGGCATACTTGCTGAAGAGTTACATGGTGTCATTTTATTCAATACTTTATGGTAAAATATCAAAATTTGGAGACGATTATTATTTTGATTTATCAAATATTAATAAAAACAGCATCAGTCATATGGATTTTTTCAAAGGTAAACTAAATGAAGCATATTATTGGACAAAACAAGGCGGTGAGAGACAAATTAATGCAGTTCCAAATAATATTGTTTCAGACACAAATATGAAAATCCCATGTAATTATGATATTTCTAGTCCGTCAAATAATGGCAGATCTATTTCGTCAAATGATGATACTTCCAGTTTATCAGATAATGAATATCCTGATAATAATTCTGAGGCTAATCCGTTGAAACGAATCGGATCAAACGAATCCATCAGATCAAACGAATCCATCAGATCAAACGAATCCATCAGATCAAACGAATCCATC
>NZIM01000020.1 GCA_002691585.1 Legionellales bacterium | reverse complement strand
TTTAAATAAAATCGATCTTCCCCAGGCAGATCCTGATAAAGTGCGAGATGAAATCACAGAAATCATTGGATTAGACGGTGCAGAAGCACTCAGTGTAAGTGCTAAATCAGGCATTGGTGTGGATGAATTACTCCAAGAAATCGTAGATAAAATACCAGCACCAAAAGGTGATCCAGATGCCCCACTTCAAGCGCTCATTATCGATTCGTGGTTTGATAACTACTTAGGGGTCGTTTCTTTAGTAAGAGTAGTTCACGGAACAATCAAGAAAAAAGATAAAATATCCATGATGTCTACCGGTGTACAATATAATGTAGACGATATTGGTATCTTCAAACCAACGCGAGAAAGTGTCGATACGATGTATCCAGGACAAGTTGGTTATTTGATTGCAGGCATTAAGAATATCAAGGGAGCACCTGTGGGTGATACCATTACTCAAGCGTACCAACCCGCAGAAAAACCATTAAGTGGCTTTAAGCAATCAAAACCCCAAGTATATGCAGGACTTTTCCCTTCCAACACAGATGACTATCAAGATTTTAGAGAAGCACTCGATAAACTGACTTTAAATGATTCTTCTCTACAATTTGAACCAGAATCCTCAGATGCCTTAGGCTTTGGCTTTCGATGCGGCTTTCTTGGACTATTGCATATGGAAATCATACGCGAGCGACTTGAACGAGAATATAACATTGACCTCATCATGACCGCACCCACGGTACAATATAAGGTAACACGGTCTGATGGTACATTAGAGCACCTTCATAGTCCAAAGGCTTTGCCGCAAGCCAATCACATCAAAGTCATTGAAGAACCAATAGCACGCACCCAAATTCTGACACCAGAAGAATATCTTGGTGCAATTATTAAGTTGTGTGAGGAGCGACGAGGGAAACAACAAAACCTTCAATACGTTGGAAAGCAAATCTCTTTAACATATGACCTACCGATGAGTGAGATTGTACTTGATTTCTTTGATCGTATTAAGTCATTAAGTCGCGGATATGCCTCTCTTGATTATAATTTTTCTCACTTTTCAGCAGCTCCAATGGTTAAATTAGATATATTAATTAATGGGGACAAGGTCGATGCTCTTGCTGCTATAGTACACAAAGATCGAGCAACTGGGTTTGGACGAGCATTGGCAGAAAAATTGAAAACGCTGATTCCGAAACAAATGTATGCTGTTGCAATTCAAGCTGCAATTGGTGGCAATATCATTGCACGAGAAACAGTCAGTGCAATGCGCAAAAATGTTACCGCCAAATGTTATGGAGGAGATGTGAGTCGTAAAAGGAAACTGCTTGAAAAACAAAAAGCAGGTAAAAAACGAATGAAGCAATTTGGAAAAATTTCAATACCACAAGAAGCATTCCTTGCAGTATTAAAATTCGATCAGAAATAAATTTACAATGATGCCAAGTCTTCGAACGTAGCTATACCTGCAATACAACCATTAAAGTCACAACAGATCACCTCACCCTGATCAGATTGCTGCATTAGCCAATGTGGTGGACACTTTAAACTAATAGGTCTATCTAACCAATTGGCTTTTACAAGTAAACCATGCTGTGAAATATTGATTGCTGAAATCATTAGACCACAGGTCCTTTGATCTTTCACATGACACTGATAGCTTTTCAACAACTGTTCCCATCTTTTTTTGTAAAAAGAGCTACCATCAATTAATGCTAAAACAATCATATTGTATGCCATCATGCCATTACCACTCGGTACTGCATGATCATCCCATTGCCACGGGTTGAGGAACAATTGATTTTCAGATATGGGATTTTGTCGGTAAAGCATTGCCTTTGTATCAAAATAACGTTCTGCATAATCCACCAATTGTTTTGCATCATGAAGATAGTGTTCTTTTGAGGTGACAAGATACAATTGCACCTTTGAATTGATTAAATTTGCAATGTCTTCAATAAAACACTGATTCCCTAATTCTTCTTTTGTAAGTGAATGATGCCATTGATCGTTTTTAAAAAATTTGTTCTTTAAACTTTGATCTTGAGATATGGCTATTTTCAACCAAAGTGGTTCATTGAATGTTTGGCTTGCTTTAGCTAATGCAGTAATCATTAATGCATTCCAATCCAATAAGATCTTGTAATCTACAGACGGAGGTGTTCGAGTTTCTTTATTAGTGTGAAGTTTTTGGAAAATCCGCTCAATCTGATCCTTTTCAAATGTCTCTTCTTGCAAATGTTGTGTGGTTAAAATTTGTGTTGGATTAGATTCATTAAAATTAAAATATTTTTTAGCGGCATCATAATCTGTACCTAAGATCTTTTTTAATGACTGCGTATGCCAAATGTAATATCCTCCTTCTACTCCATCAGACTCTGCATCCGTTGCCGTCATGAACCCATTCTCCGTGTAAAGGCAATCGAGCACCCAACTCACCGTATCATGAGCCCTCATGGTTAAAAAATCATGCTGAGTATAATTATGTAAATCAGAGAAAAAACCAACCAACTGAGCGTTGTCAGATAATATTTTTTCAAAATGTGGTGTACTCCACTGATCATCGGTACAATAACGAAAAAGACCACCGTCTAAATGATCATATATACCACCAAAGCTTAAACTGGTTGCAGTTAAATAAGAAACATCAATCAATGATTGATCTTCTAGAAGAATACCGCTTAAAAAAATACTTTGCCATAATCTAAACTGCGGAAATTTTGGTGCACCATTCAAACCACCAAATTTAAAATCAATCAGTGGTTTTATATGAAATGAAGACGGTTCATCTGGTTTAACAAGCGAGATAACACTTAATTTTTCTTTTACCTCTTTGGATACATTTAAAACATCTTGATGGTGTCGATGCCACATGATAGACACACGACCCAAGACCTCTGCAAATGCCATTTGATCAGGCATTGGAAATTTTGGAAAATAAGTTCCAGCAAAGAATGGGACTCCTTCAGGAGTAAGGAAAATACTCATCGGCCATCCACCCTGTCCTGAAAACCCAATAAGTGCCTTCATATATAGAGCATCTATATCTGGTCGCTCTTCCCGATCGACTTTTATACAAATGAATTGCTCATTTAAAATAGTAGCAATATCTTTGTCTAAAAAACTTTCACGATGCATGACATGACACCAATGACAACTCATGTATCCAACTGATAAAAATATAGGTAAATTGCGCTTTTTAGCTTGAGAGAATGCCTCATCCGACCAAGAATACCAATTTACAGGATCATCGCGATGTGTTTTAAGGTAAGGATTTTCGGTTTTTTTAAATAAATCTTGCATAGAAAGTATGTTATCAATCGAGCACGAATCATTGCAAGTCTAGTGAAAAAAAAACTAATTAAAAGGTTGAAACAATCAAAATATTAAGTATGATAGGAATTATAGATAAATAAATTGGAGCTTATTGTGAGAAAATTTCTTAGTTCTGCGTTGCTATTGTCAGCAGCGCTGGTTACAGCTGCCGAAGCTGGAACCGTAAAGAGCGTAGACAAACGATTAGACATCGGTGGTTCTGCGCGTGTTGGTATGCAGTATTCATTGATAGATTACTACTGGAGGGCTGACGCTATACCAGGCGATAGCACCGCTGCTGCTGCAACCAAAACCGTTGGTGAAGGTTATAAAAATGGTGCGTATAGTATTGTTTCTAACGAATCAACCTTGTTTTTTAAAGGACATCAGCATTTAAGTCGTGATGCAAGAGCATATTTTGATATGACTTTTGACATAAACATGGCTAAAGGTGAAATTGCACGTCATTCAACTTTCGTTGGTGAAAGATTCATGTTTGTTGGTTATGGGTACAAAGGGTTTGATGTAAAAGCTGGTTCATTAGCAGCTGTTCCTTATGAGTATGTTGGTAAGAACGATGACAAGGCATTCGGTGCTGGTTATCATGCTTACTCTTCTGATTTCAAACTACCAAATGCTTTAACTGCTAAGTACAGCATGAAAAATGGTATCCACGCTTCAGTTGGTATCAGCGCATGGGGCGAAGCTGAATTAAGTAACGGTGGAAACGTAGGCGATGATGCACCTAACTCACCAGTTACTAAATTGAGAACACGTGCATTTGGTATTGGATATACAAAAGGATGCTGGGACATAGGCTATGCTCATAATGAGTATATGGACACAAACCAAGATAAGGGTGATAACTTAGCCCAGTCAGAGCAGTTCCAGACTACAGTAAGAGGTGGAAAATACGGTATACAAACTCCAAACTATAATGGTTTAGGTGCTTCCTACAAATTCTCATCTGAAACAAAATACCCAAGATACTTGACATGGTTAAGCGCATTTAACGGTGGAAAACTGTCAACACAGTGGAGTAATTTGAAGAGAGATGACAACGAAAAATCTGAAAGTAGTTCTGCATTTGGCGAAAGAGCTTTACAACATACAAAATTTGCTACCATCGATGGTACGCTTGGCACTGGTGGTCTAATGTCAAATCAGTTTATTACAGATCAAGCGGGTGCCACAGCTCATTTAAAACGTACTAATTATGTTAACACTTCATACAGCTGGTCTTTCGAGAAAGGTGGATTTGGTGTTAGATACTCAAAAGGATTCATGGATAATTATTCAGACTCAATCCTTTTGAACTACGAGAGAAAACTTGCGAAAAACATAGCTGTTCGTACAGAACTTTTCGTACCAGAAGTATATGCATATGATATATTCAACTGGCATGGAAGAGATATGTCTGAAGCACCATTTAAAACATTCATGGTTGATTTAAGATATGATTTCTAAGTTTTAGAAATTTTATGTAAAAAAGCCAGGTTAAACCTGGCTTTTTTATTGTATAAATTATGCGAATTGTATTTAGCTACATCTTCTTTTTCGTATCCACTTTAAGTCTAAGCAATGCTGCTAACACTTTGAATTTTGATGGCCATATCGCTCTTGGTGTTGCTGCAATAATTGACCCATATAATTTTAATCGAATCAGTGTGATTGGTAGTACAGAGCATTTTGGATTCAATGGTGAAACAGATATTAATGAAGATCTAAAATATTATTTTAAATACTCTTTTAATGTCAATACTTCAGATGGGCACATCATTACTTTAGATTCACCTGATAGTTTATCCCCTCCTCAAGAACATACTTACATCGGTGCACAATACAAAAACCTTGATGTCTGTGTTGGTGCCCAAGAATCAATTCCCTACCGTTTTGTGGGAAATGTAGATGATATTGGTTACCATTATGGCGTCATAGCCTACCCTTCAACCTTTAACTCACAACGCCTTCTTACACTTGTATATTCAAAGGACAATATACAACTTGGTTCTCAAATTCAGTTGACCGGTGATATACAGTCACCTAAAAATGGTAGTGGTGCACCTGGGCTGTATAACTATGCTTTTGGATCACAGTTTATCTTTGATACTCTTGTAATTAGCCTTGCATTTAATGGGTACTCAACTGGTGCTGTATCTTCTAGCACTGATGCAGCTAGTGCACAACAAGAAACAAAAAATGTTGATGGAAATATTGTAAATTATTGGGGGTTATCAGCACAATATGATGCCTACCCAAGCGTAGGACTTTTTGGATCTTTTAATTATTTAAATAGGGATCCTGATGCGCCAGCATCATCAGGGGGTCGTGGAAAATCGGTTACTATCAATGGACGAACTTCTGAGTATGAAAATATTACTTTTTCTGTTGGTCTCACAGTAGATCGATTCCAACTTCAATTTGAGAAAGGACCTTTTAGAAAGTATTCTAATGAATTAATCGCACACTATTACTGGCCACTTTCACCCAGTCTAGATTTACGTACAGAACTGGTTATTCCAGGACCAATGACATACGCTGACAACATTGCCGGTCAAGGATCCTCTGGAGCAATTAACTATTACGCTTGGTTAGTCGATTTAAGTTATACATTTTAAATAACTTAAGCTGATATCATCATACATTTAAAAGTTGTTTTAATATTTAGTAATTAAAGATAGCCACCAATTTGGAAGCACACTTAGTATTTTTGCTTGTAGAAAAGTATCTATCTGAAAAATAATCATAAAGCCAGCTCCTAATAATATGACTCCAAAAACTGTATAAATATGTTTACTTATTAAGTGCCAATGCTTAAACCCTCTATTTAGCCCATAACTACATGCAAGTAGCGGTAAACTTGCCCCCAAACCAAATACCGCCATAGAATATACTGCAATGAAATAATTAGGTTCATTAATGATCATGATCATTACCCCACCTAGTGCTGGACCAACACAAGGCATCCAAATGATACCCAGTAGGACTCCTATTAAAAATTGACCGAATAAGCCATAATTAAGTGCCTTATTGGATACATTTTGAGCTACTCCTAGTACTGGGTCAATTAGAATGTTTAAACCTTTAAAATACCCTGATGTGAGTGATGCTGTACCAAGAAGAACCAATAAAAAAGCTGCTATTTGACGCCAAACTTCCTGTGGTAATTGAAAAGCAATCGATAATGTTTTGAGGGCAACGCCCATTATAACAAACCCAGAAATAAGACCTGATGCAGTAATGACTGGACCAAATCGATTCTGCTGTAGAGCTGTTGCACCAATGATTGGTAATGCCGGTAGAATACAGGGAGAAAAAGCGATTAGAACGCCCGCTAAAAACAAACTTACCATTATTGTATAGGTGTTTGAATCAAACGAGTAATGCTTTCTTCTGAAGTAATAAATGCTTTACATGCAACAACCTTTCCCTCATCGATCACAACTATGGTAGATCTTGAAGAAAGTGTGCAGAGCTTTTTAGGATTTTTTTCATTGTATTCGTCAATAAAATCTTTATTTAACTGGTTTTTAACGGCTTGATCACCTGAATAAACAACATTCATAAAAAGCATATCAGAATACGGTGGATACCCAGAGATTTCCTTAAAAACAGACTGCTGTGCAATACAGTGGCCACACCAAATGGCTTTAACAGAGATAACTATACGCTTATTTTCTTTAAGTGCATTTTCAAAATCTGCCTGATTAAATTGCTTTACTACTCCAAATGCAGATTGGATGAGTAAACAGACACCGAGTAATTTAAATAAAATCTTCATAAAAAAGATTATAGCAGGCTAATCGACCTTAAAGAAAGATTTAATGGACTTGAACCAGTGATTTTTTTTAGGATACTGACTATCGTTTAAGGATTTTGCAAATTCAGACAACAAAGCTTGTTGCTTCATACTCAATCTAACAGGAGTTTCCACAAGCACAGTACAAAGTAGATCTCCCATAATACCTCCTTTTTTCACTGGAGGCATACCTCTTCCACGTAAGCGAAGTTGCGCATTTGTTTGGGTGCCTGCAGGAACTTTTAAACGAACTTTCCCTGTTAAAGTCGGTACTTCTATCTCGCCACCTAACGCCGCAGTTACAACATCGACAGGTATTTGACACATTAGATGAGCACGATCTCGTTTAAAAAGTGGATGCTCTTTAACGACTACTTGAACATACAAATCACCTTGTTGGCCGTCATTTGAGTAACCACCACCAGGTACTCTTATTTGATCACCATTATCAATCCCTTGAGGGATTTTTACATTAATCTTTCGTGGTGATACCTTGCGATCTTGAACACGCCCAGCCCCTCGACATACTGGACATGTTTGTTGCATTGCAATGAATCCGTGAGAAACTTGTATAGCGCCTGCACCATGACACTTGGGGCAAATAGTGGTTGCTGGTATTTCAACATGAATTTCTTTACCAAAAACAGCCTCTTCTAGAGAAATGGCTGCCTGGTATTGAACATCCATAGCCCGCTTTTGACTTCTTCTAGACTGGGAGCCACCAAAGAATTCATCAAAAATACCACCAAACATGTCATTAAGATCAACACCGCCTGGACCACCTCCGCCACCCATTTGGGGATCCGCTGAGCCGAATCGATCATAATGAGCTCGCTTTTGATCGTCTGATAAAACTTGATAGGCTTCACTGATCTTTTTGAACTTCTCAGAGTCGCCTGTAGGCTTATCGGGATGATACTTATTAGCTAGCTTTCTATACGCTGACTTTAACTCACTCGCTGTTGCTTGGCGATTAACGCCAAGTGTTTCATACAAATCATCCACAAATTAGACCTTATTTTTTCTCGTCTTCTTTTACTTCTTCAAAATCAGCGTC
>NZIM01000019.1 GCA_002691585.1 Legionellales bacterium | reverse complement strand
TCGTTATCGCAGTTACACACCAAAGAATCAAATCATTTGTTGCAACATGCGAATTATTTAAAAAGGAAAGTCAGCGGGTTATTAAGGTGTTAAGCTTCAAAGAAGCTCAGCGGTGGTTGGATGAACACATGCAACCAAAAGATACCATTCTAATTGCTAATGATTTACCGGACATATTGGAAGCTAGACCTAATATCTAATTAAAGAGATGGCACGTCCGGCAGGATTCGAACCTGCGACCCACAGCTTAGAAGGCTGTTGCTCTATCCAGCTGAGCTACGGACGCATTTTCGGGGTAGAGGGATTTGAACCCCCGACATCCTGCTCCCAAAGCAGGCGCGCTACCAGGCTGCGCTATACCCCGATAAGCATTAAATTATATCAAATTTGATTTAAAAGACAAGCGCATTCTTTTGATTCGTCACCTTGTACAAACCCTTGTTTAATGTTAATTTGGCAATATGGATATCAATGTAACACAATCTATCATTCAGTCCCTCAATGATGGGACTCGTCGTATCGCCAATCCTACAGTTAACGGATGGGAAGTTGACCAAGAAGCCAAAAATGCCATCTTAAACTATTTTGCTTCTCAAAAAATGACTCGTATGAGCGATGGTTTAAACAATTGGTACGATAAGATTCCTTTAAAATTTAAAGACTTTAGTGAAGATGATTTTTCCAAATTAAACATTCGAGCTGTACCACAGTCCATTGTTAGATTTGGAGCTTACGTTGCACCAAAATCAATTCTAATGCCATGTTACATCAATATTGGTGCATATGTTGATGAAGGATCCACTATTGATACCTTTTCAACAATTGGTAGCTGTGCACAAATCGGAAAAAATGTACATATTGGCGGCGGTTCTGGCATCGGAGGAGTACTAGAGCCTCTTCAGGCAACCCCTACCATCATAGAGGATGGCTGTTTCATTGGCGCCCGCTGTGAGATTGCAGAGGGGGTTGTCGTAGGAAAAAACTCCGTCATTGCGATGGGTACAATGATTGGTCAAAGCACAAAAATTTATGATAGGAATAAGGACACTTGGTATAAAGGTAAAATCCCTCCCTACTCTGTTGTTGTTCCTGGTACCGTTGCAAGCTCAACTGGCCAGTGTCAACTAAATGCTGCAATTATTGTCAAAACGGTTAATCAACAAACCCTCGATAAAACAAGCATCAACGACATTCTTCACGAGTTTGCTTAAAATAATTTTCAAAACAACTAGTATCAAATTATTTTTATGATATCATATTTCTATGATCTATAGACTAATCATAGTATTTTCAAACATCTCATTTGCGTTTGCTCAGACAGAAAGCCAAGGTCTTACTATTGGGGATATGGCAAACAACCTTATATCCATTTTAAATCCCACTGGTTCAATCATTATCGGTGGTGCCTATCTTGCAGGCTTAGTCATCTTCATCTCAGCCGTATTTAAATTCAAACAATACAAAGATAATTCAACACAGATTCCAATTGGTACTGCATTTGCCCTTTTTGCATTGTCGGTTGCACTTATATTCCTTCCAGGTCTTTATACTATGACCGGTCAAACACTATTTGGTTCTGAGCCCGATAGTTTTGGCTATAAGGGCAGTAATATTTTCGGATTTCCTGACAATTAGGATTACAAATGTTTGACCTTCATTTAGACGCTCAAGTCGACAATTGGCGATTATTCAACGCAAGAGCCAAAGACCCTCGATTTAAAGATACTAAAGACTTTATTTTAGAAAGAGACAACCACCAATGTCAGTTTTGTGGCTTCTCTGCTAAGAGTCATATGGAAGTAGTGAATTTAAACGGTAATTACCTTGATAATAAGACAACAAACATGGTCACAACGTGTTCTATTTGCCAACAATGTCACTTTGTTGATATGGTTGGAAACTATGAAAATAGCGGTGGCTTGATTGTCTACCTACCTGAAATTTCTCAGGGACAACTTAACGCTTTAGCTCATGTACTTTTTGCAGCAAAACACCTTCAAACAAGTCATCAAAAAGCTGCTAAAGAAATCGTAAGCACAATTAAACTGCGTTCAAAAATAGTTGAAAAAAGCTTCGCAAAAGGTGCAAGCTCTCCAAGTTTACTTGGACGACTGATCATTGACACGCCTGTCAAAGATAAAAATAAATTATATGACATCATTCGAAAGAAATTAAGACTTTTACCTGATGCTGATGCATTTAGAGCTCAGTACCTTGACTGGAGTAAAGAAAACTCGGAACAACTGGAGGGAACTAAATGACAACCTACTTGTTACTTTTAGTCATATTTTTAGCTATTGCACTAATTTATGTCGAGGAAATTCTTGATGGCATTGATACGTTTGTTGCCTGGTTAAGTTATTCATCAAAACAAACAACCTCCGCGTATTGTGATTTACAAACCGCAGACAGTGAGACAGATCTAGTAACTCACGATGGATCCCTTTTATCAATCATTGAAGTTAAAGGGTATACAGCCCTACTCGGTAAAGAGGAATTTCTTAGAATTCATGAGAAAATAAAAACTTCATTATCTACTGTTTTATCAAAACCTGGGTATACCATCCAAGTATTTTTTGGATACAATAAAGACAACACCAAAAACGTCATCCATCAAAATTTTGGACCAGCGTATGAAACCATAAAAAACCTTGAGTTATCTTTAGATGATTTGATGAATGAACGTATCGAAAACTTAAGCCAATATTGTGCTGAAGAAAGGGCATACATTGCGCTTTGGACAAAACCACTCAGTCTAACCAATGAACAGAGAAGAAAAGCTAATAGTGACAAACTTAAATCGATCCGTGAAGAAAAGATCCCTAATTTCAAATACACACAAAATATTGTTGCAGCAATACCAGAATTAAGAGATTCTCACAATTCATTTGTCAGAGCTGCTTCAAATGCCCTCGATGAAGTGGGAATCATTAATCATATCCTTGGTATTCATGATGCAGTGAAAGCATGTAGAGATACCATTGATATTAATTTTACAGATGATAAATGGCGACCAGTTCTCCCAGGTGACTCAATTCGACCGAAAATATCAAAGGCATTCACTGGTGACGTAGCAGATTTATTATGGCCATCATTAGCGAAACAATTATTTCCAAGAGATGGTTTAAACGTAGACCTTAAAACTGCAAAAATTGGTGATCGTATATGGGGAGGAATATTCATTGATTTATTTCCTCGTCAAATCCAGACATTTGCACAACTTTTTAAGACCACATTACAACTGAATATCCCTTGGCGTATTTCATTTTTAATTGATAGTGGAGGACTAGGCTCATTGAAAATCAAACGTGCCCTTGCCTCTCTACTTTCCTTCACATCTGAACAAAATCGACTCATCAATAAAGCCGTAAATTTACTTGATTACTTAGAATTAAATACTGATGATGCGGTGGTTCGATTAAGGGTATGTGCTGCAACGTGGGCTCCAGAAGACAATAAAAAACTACTCAATTCTAGAATTTCTCAGTTGTCTCGAGCCATTCAAGGATGGGGGTCATGTGATGTTTCCGAAATGTGTGGTGATGCGTTTGAAGGGGTGATCTCCAGTACTCTCGCTATTTATAATAATAGTGTTGCATCGTCCACCGTTGCGCCACTTTCTGATACATTGTATATGCTTCCTTTATATCGACCTGCCTCTCCATGGTCGAGTGGTTCAGTTTTATTCAGATCTTTAGATGGTAAACCCTGGCCATATGAACCAGGTTCCTCAATGCAAACCGTTTGGATTGATCTTATTTATGCCCGACCTGGTTCTGGTAAATCCGTACTTTCAAATGCGTTGAACCTTGGGTTAATAATATCATCTGGTCAAACACGCTTACCGAGAATTGCCATCATTGATATCGGTCCTTCCAGTAGTGGTTTAATTCGACTCATACAGGATTCATTACCAGATGATCAAAGACATCTCGTTCAAACCCAAAGATTACAAATGACATCAGAATATTCAATTAACCCTTTTGATACTCAACTTGGATGCAGAACGCCTACACCTTTAGAACGCTCGTTTTTAGTCAACTTTATCTGCCTTTTAGCAACACCTGTTGGAGCAAACTCCACGTATGAAGGTGTCTCTGAAATGGCGGGCTTAATCATTGATGAGGCATATAAGAAATGTACGGATAATGGTAATCCAAATGTCTATACCCAAGGCTTAAATGAACTTATAGATGCAGAACTAATGGATATTGGGTTTGTAATTGACTCAAAAACGACATGGTGGGAGGCAACAGACGCACTATTTATGGCAGGTAAAACCGAAAGAGCAGCTCAAGCCCAACGATTTGCTGTCCCTATTCTTTCCGATCTTACATCTTTAGCACGATCATCTGTTGTAAGTGACTTATATGGAAAGATCACAATATCTACAGGAGAATCACTTGTAGAGGCATTCATTCGGATGATTTCTAGTGCCATTCGTGAATACCCGATTATTGCATCTCCAACTCGATTTGATATTTCAACTGCAAAAATTGTTTCTCTTGATTTAGATGAAGTAGCGAAGACTGGTGGTGACGCTGCTGACCGTCAAACAGCTGTTATGTACATGCTTGCTCGTTATGTAGTTGCAAAAGATTATTACTTAAATATTGATAACCTTCGTAATGCGCCAGAAGGCTATTTTTCTTATCACGAACAACGCTGTACGGAAATTAAAGAAGACAAAAAACGAATTGTATATGATGAATTTCATAGAACATCTAAAGCAGCCTCTGTCAGGGATCAAGTTGTGGTCGACATGCGGGAAGGAAGAAAATGGAACGTGCAGATCAGTCTTATTTCTCAATCACTGGATGATTTTGACTCAACGATGGTCGAATTTGGAACTGGAGTTTTTGTATTAGATGCAGGTCCTGAACAGGCCATCCAGAAAACAACAGAGGTATTTGGACTCACAACATCTGCTCAGGAAGCACTAAGAAATTATGTCAGTGGACCAACTGCTAGGGGTGCTAATATGTTGTGTCAATTCTCGACAAAAGAAGGTATCAATACTCAATTACTAACCTTGACACTAGGACCTGTTGAACTATGGGCGTTTAGTACAACTGTTGAGGATACTACTCTTAGAAACTCGCTGTATGATCAAATTGGTTCTTCGGAGGCAAGACGTATCCTTGCAATGTTATTCCCATCTGGTTCAGCAAAACGAACCATTGAAAAGAAATTAGAACAAACGCGTGCTGATGAGGGGTTCATTGATGATGAGAAACAAGCAAATATTATCTATGCCATGGTTGATAAGATTGTAGGAGCATATCATCAAAATCCGAAGTTCACATCACTCAGCTTTTAGAAGTTACCTACTCCATATTAAATTAATTCCAGATGCCTGGTAGTTGGTATATAACTGTGTTGCAAATTGTTTTCTTGCCCACCTGTAGATCAAACTGATGATGTTATCTTGTGGCATAGCACCAACTCGTGCATGAAGACTTAATGAGCGGTTAATGAACTTGCTCATTGAAAAAGAAGCACCAGAAATGTTTGGATCAACAATGTCATCAGCAGGTCGTGCGGGAGTGAATGAGATAGAATCTACGGGAATAATACCTCCACCCCTCACTTGAGAAAATAATGCGTCAAAGACGTTTTTAGAATGTTTCTTTCTATAATTAGAATCCAGTAAAACAGGGTTTATCATAAGCGATTGAATAATAACTATATCAGGTACACCTGGTGGATCAGAATACAATGTAAAGCGATAGTTACTTAATCTACCAGTGATTTCAATACCTAGTACTTCTTCAACATATGAAGTGATATTACGTTGCATAGTAAGCATAATTTCCTTCCTCTCAAGTATAAGATGAACAAACGGATCGAGTAATGAACTTTCATAGAAAGAAATAAATACATCTTTCAAAAAAACTTTTCGTCCAAGCTTTTCAAATCGTGCGCCTGGCTGCAATCTTAATTGACCTTTTCCTAGCCAGCTTTCATCACTTTTGATAATATCTACTTGTCCAACTGCTTCGCCAATCAAACCTAAAATGTTGACAGGAACTGGATTCACTAAATTAACATGAATAATCCCTCGATAATCACTTCGAGTAGGTTCCATTTGAAGTGGATTATCCAATGATGGGAAATAACTAGGCACCATCAACTGGCCATTTGTGATATCGATGTCTATATCAAAATCATACGGATTAAGTGTATTGATGGAGCCATTTGCCGTGACAAAATTTTTATTTCTTTGATCCCTGACAAACACATTTTTTAAAATAATTGGTTTATTGATTACATCTTGGAGAATCACTTCTCCTCCTTGTTCTGTTTTTAACTTACCATCAAGAATCCACTTGTTGTCGTAATATTTTATGTTTCCAGTACCCCCAATCACATTCGCTTCAAGTAAAAATGGTAATTGATCCGATTGAAATAGAATGAATCTTAAAATTAAATCATCAAATTGGAAAACAAAATCCGTAGGCATTTTAGGATCATAAAACCATACATACGAAATATTTCCTTTGAATTTCAATGTTCTAATTTTACTATCACTCATTAATAACCTTGAAAAATCTACTAACCTTAAAGTATTGAACTTTATATTGAAATAGCTTTTATAAACATCGTATTTGAATTGTCCATTGATGGTTAGCGCACCGTACAATGGGTGCCTAAATACTTGTTTTCCGATTTCAATGCCTGCCTGATTAATGATTATCGGTTCACTGGTATCGAGTTGCCACGTATTGTTTTTTATACCTAAGGGTTTTAAAAGATACTCTACATACGAAGAATAAAATTTTGGCTGTGCCTCAAACTTTAAAGAGTGTTGATCGATCTGTAAAATCGTTTGAATAAGAGGTGCCCTCACCGGACCAGAAAACTTCAGAGAAACAGATTGATTTTCTTTGCTTATTTTTAAATTACCCAGACATGTTTCATCCTTTAAAAAGGAGAAGCGTCCATTAATAAAATATTTAAGTTGGGCAATGGAAACTTGATATTGAATGGTAGCGTTTAATTGGTTTAGATCACCTGTTAATGAACTTACACCATTCAAAGTGATGTCTGAATATATGAAATTTTGAAATTGAATACGGCCTGTCAAGCGTTGATTATATTGAACATTGGCATTGATATCCTTTGCTCTTATATTAAATTTAAAACGATTATCATCATGCTTAAGATGAATCTTTTTATTATTAATATCCCCTTTAAATTGACCTTTCTTAAAACTACCATTTCCATCAATATTCATTATAGATGAGCGAATCATTACTTTATAAATTTGATCATTAAGCATCAAAGAAAATGCTTTTAATGGTTTGTTTTTAAAATACGCTTCTTTTGCTGTGAATTGATGGTCACGGTTCAGTCTAAAAGGAATAGTTAATATATTTTCGTCGTGAACAAGGTCCCATTGACCTTCCCATTCTTGTGTCTCTTTTTTAACAGCTTGAATAGCACTATGTACTTGTTGGTTGAAAATACTTACATTTACGATAATTTTATTTTGTTCTAAAAAGACACTACCATCAATTCCTGGTACAACATGATTATTATAGATTAACTGGTTAATATGAAATGATGGAAGATGTATATTAAATGCGTCTACATTACCTTGACCTTTTGAATCACTGGGCATTGTTGCTAGCCTATCAACTGAAATTGAGCGAATTAGATATTCTCTTTTCCAAAAGAACCATGGTGACCAGTGAATGATAACAGAATCTGCTTTTATATTTTCATCCCATTCTAAATGCTTGATTGTAATTGTACGGTATGAAACTTTTAAACCATCAATAGAAATAGTTTCGACATTTCGTTTGATATATGATTGCAATGAAATGGTTGCAATATGAGGTAATCCATACAGTATTACCAATGTAATGCAAACAACTGCCAATGATCTTTTGATAAAATGGTTCATTAAATTGTCTGAACAGAAAACTGAACGCGCAATGGCTGACCAGGATCATCTTCTGCTTTAGCAAGTGATAATTTTAAACCAATAAAACTTGAACTCCACATAACACCAACTCCTGTACCCACTTTCATTGCTGCATCCCATTCATCTGCTGCTACGCCTCGGTCCTGAAATACAATAAAACTCCAAAAAGGTCTCACTGGAAATTGTAGTTCATAATTGAAAGTTTTGAGGTATTTTCCTGGTCCAATACTAAAAAATCGATAACCTCGTAAAGTATCTGGGCCACCTGTAAAGAAATTCAGTGACAATGGCACCTCATCATTTGAAGAGCTTTCGTATTTCCCTAACTCGCTGGCTAGTCTTAAGTTGAAAAAAGACAATGGAATAATGGCTTCGGATTGAAAATGGAATCGCGCTAGATCCACCTTCGATAAAAGTACCTTTGACGTCAATATAGAATCAAGATTGAATCGTGCAGACGATATGATGCCCTCACTATTTGACCATTGATACCCCGTGTTTAAACGAGGATATGTCAAATACGTATTAAAAGACGATTCATTTGATGGCTTTGATCTTTCAACTGCAAAATTAATACTTGGTTGAAATAAAAAGCCATTATTAAAATAGTTTCGTGACAGTGTAGCAATTGCTTTTTTGGATAAACCTTCGGCAAGCTCTAAGTTGATGTACGCTAATGAGAGAACATATTCTGTGGTCACTGGATCCTTTGCTGGAATGTGATACGAAGATAAAAAATTATAAAAATTATTAGTTGTGACTTTCCCTACAAACTGTATCGAGTGTCCCATTGAGTTTGAAGGCAGTATTGAATAACCATAACCAAACCCAAAATCGAAAAAAGAATCATAACCGATTGAATATGTACTGCGTTTTGGAGTCACATCGGTTAAATCAATTTCTATTGGGATATTATAACCCTCCTCTGATTGTTGACGTACTCCAATCTGAGAAAAGTAATTACTACGTGACAAATTTTGTTGTAAGTCGTTTACTTTTTGAGAATTGAAAGGCTCTCCAGGTTTAAAATTCAAAAAGCGATTCAAAAACTTTGTTGAGAGGTTGTTCTTACGAGTATATGTGATTGCTCCAAAGAAAAACTGTTGATGTAAATTTAAGATAAAGTTGAGATCAACAATCTGCCCCCTTTGTTTAATGAAGGATTGATTAAACTCGGCAAAGATATAACCTCTATTCGAAAAATAATTTTTTATATCGATTTGAATCTTAGCGATTTTTTCACCATCATATGGTTGACCAGACAACGCATATAGTGCACTAAAAACACCCTTATGTTCATCAAGCATTTTTTTATCAAACTTTAAATAAATATCACCAATGATTGAACGAAGACCTTTTTGCACGTCAAATGCAATTAAATATTGATTATTTGATGTCAACAACTCGCTTTTTATATTCGGTTGAAAATAACCAAATGGCTCCATTGCAGAGCGCACTTGACGAATGGCACCGTTGTATATTTTATCAACATTCTTTTGATTGATTTCATTGAAACGCAAAGTATAATTTTTCAAACGATTTTCAATGTTTTCTTTGATCACCTCATCATCACAATTAATGGTAAATAAGAGATTAGCTGAACACGAACCGATCAAAAATAAAACTAGAATTCGAAACCACATCAACCTCATGGGTGTAGTATACCCGAGCAAACAAATGACTGGAACACATTTCATCGTATCGTTACAATATGATTTATGTACGTCAATGAATCTTTAATAGACCTTGTAACTTGGACCCCTCAAATTGAGGAAAAAATCAATTCCTTTTGTGATCCAAATCAACGGTTATGGGCAATTGATGATGAAGGCATTCAATCGCCAGAAGATCAAGCCTTATTTCAAAGTATACTCATTGCTTTTGGACTGGAAAAGATGGATCATACTGGATCATTTGATTTTGGATTTAACTTCTCTTCAAAAATTTCTGATCAATTTAAAGTATCAAGCACCCATCATGTACAACACATGCTAACTCTACCTCCACTACATCAATTTCGTACAAATGGTACCTTAAAAAAGACGTTGTGGCATTATGCGTTGAATCTAGGTATGATTCAAATATCCACAACGTAATACAGGAGGAATTCATAT
>NZIM01000018.1 GCA_002691585.1 Legionellales bacterium | reverse complement strand
AGGTCCAGTTGGCATACAAAAAGCATGTCTAAGAATTGCACTTGATTATGCAAAAAGTAGAAGACAGTTTGATAAAAGAATATGCGATTTTCAATTGATTCAAGGTAAAATTGCAGATATGTATACACGCTTAGAAGCTTCAGAAGCATTTTTAGATAAAGCAGCAAAGGATGCCGACCAAAAATGTCTTTCTAGGGAACTAGCAGCGAGTGTTTACTTATTTTGCAGCGAATCAGGTGTTAAAACAGCACTAGACACCATCCAAATTCTCGGTGGTAATGGATATACTAATGAATATAATGCTGGAAGATTGTTGCGGGACGCAAAACTCTACGAAATTGGTGGTGGAACAACCGAAATTAGAAGAATGCTAATTGCAAGAGAACTCTGCAAATAACGCTTGTTAGAAATTAATGATTTGATATAATGATAAAGCCCTTGCCGGGGTGGCGAAACAGGTAGACGCGCCAGATTCAAAATCTGGTGGTGGTAACACCGTGTCGGTTCGATTCCGACCCTCGGTAATCACGCTTTAACTAATCCAATTTCTTTGAGTCGTTCCATTAGATATTCTTTCGCGTTATATCTTTCTGATAAAATCACATCATCTTTAGCATGTAAAAATAAAGGCATAGAGTACCGAGGAACATCTTTCTGATCTGGGTTTACTACTCGATGCTTTGTAGATCTAAAATATCCACTACTGCACTCTTGTAGCATATCACCAATGTTAACAACACATTGATTTGAATTTAAGCGAACAGGAAACCACTCACCATTATCTAACATAACTTCAAGACCATCTGCTGTTCCAGCAGGTAAAATTGTTATTAAGTTAATGTCTTCATGTGGAGCCGCTCGAATTCCCCCTTCTATGAAATACTCACCAACTGGCGGGTAATGTATAATTCTTAATAAAGTATTTTTTCGGCATATCATGTTTGATAATGGCATAGAAAACGAATTAGAAATGGTCTTAGGAGTAGCCAGTTGGATCCAATCAAGCAGTTTTGATGCTAAATAAAAAGATTGGAAGAAAGTAGTTTTAGTAATTTCCAATAAATGATCTGGACACTGTCCATGAAGATAATAATGATAAAACTCTTTTATGTCTTGAACTTTATATCCCTTTGCAGTTTCAGAACGGTCTTTTGTTACCCAACCAGATCCGGACTGTTCATCATATAAATAATCTTCATTTGGATTTTGAAAGAAGTGTGCCCATTCTTTATAGAATTCGTTGATAATATTGAAATCAAACTCAACGTTGTCAATAATTGCAAATCCAGTTGAGTGTAATGATTCAACTAAATTAGTCGCAGCAGCAGTATTATTTAAGTCTATCGTTTGTATTTGCACTTTTCTTCAACTCCGGTAAAATTACGTCATTCCAATCATGATCTGTGATTACTCCAATGAATCGTTTCATTACAAAACCATTCTCATCAATCAATAAAGTCTCAGGTGTACCATATACTCCAAGCTTAATAGTAAAATCACCATTAGGATCATCCACTAAGGCACTATAAGGGTTTCCTTTATTGACCAAGAGAGGTAAAACTTGACTAATATGGTCGCTGTAAAGGATCCCAACCAATTTAAATGGGTATTGTTTTTGATATTTAAGAAGATTGTGATGTTCTAACTGACATGATGCACACCAAGAAGCCCAAACATTAATTAAATAAACCTTACCTAATAGCGATGCCTTTGTAACATTCTTTTTAGGATGAAGAACATCCACTTTTGAAAATATCGGAAGAGGCATATCAATTAAAGGGCTTTCAATCTTGGTTGGGTCCATTGAAAGTGCTACATACATTACTGCAGAAAGGGATAAAACAATTGAAAAAATTGGAATGAGTATTATTAATCTATTTAGCATATTCTCGTCTTAATCCAATAAATCCACCAATTGCCATCATAATTACACCATACCAAATAAATCTAATAAAAGGCTTCATTTGCCATCGTATCATCCAAGAGCCCTCATTGAGATGTTGTCCAATATTCAAATGATAATCTCCCCACCACTGAGATGCAATTCCTGCATGAGGTAATGGGGATTGGGATGTAGTATAAATTCGGTACTCTGGATTTAATCTCGCAATTAAAAGATCTCCTTTTTTTATTAAAAACCATGCTTTAAATCCATTATAATTACTTTCGTTGATCTTGGTCGCATGTTGCCATATTAAGGTGTTATTACCAATCTGCTCTTGTTCTCCTAATTTCATAGAAATCAAACGTTCATCGCTATATAAGGTACTCATAATAATACCAATTGTTGTTACAATGAGTCCTAAATGTGCAATCAAGGCAGACCATTTGAAGTATTGATTATTCTTAAGATAATCGAAATGAATAATCAACAGCCAAAATGGCCATGCCAACGAAATTATCGCTACTATTTTCAATTGACCACCCCATAGAAGTAAAAAGGACGTAGACATAAAGACCGCTAAAATCAATTGAACTAGATCCCTGAATATGACCTCTCTGGATCTATGGCGCGTAAATTGTATGGATAGCCCCATTAACATCATCAGTAATATAAATATTGGTAAAAGAACTTGATTAAAATATGGAGGTCCAACTGAGAGATTTTTTGAAACTAAAACCATATAAATCATAGGGAATAAAGTCCCCAATAAAACAACAAACATCGCAACAATAAACAATAAATTATTAGCAATTAATAAGGATGTAATTGACCAATCAAATTTCCACTCATCAATAAGCTTATTTTTATTTAAAGAAACAACTAACAAAGTAATTGAAATTAAAAGCGAGAAAACAAATAAAGAAAGTAAATAAACACCCCGTGCAGGATCAGTAGCAAACGCATGAACAGAAATTAGTACACCAGATCGAACTAGAAAGGTACCAAGAATACTTAATGAGAAACCAAAAATAGACAATAACGCCACCCATGGAATGAAGTGTTTATTGCTTTTTGCGATCATTAGCGAATGTATTAGAGCTGTACCTATTAGCCAAGGCATAAATGACGCATTTTCCACAGGATCCCAAAACCACCAGCCTCCCCATCCGAGCTCTCTATATGCCCAATGGCTACCAAGCGTAATACCAATACTCATAAAAGACCATGCAATTAATGCGGATTTACGCGTGAGCTCTAACCACTGTGTTTCTCTTGAAATAATTCCAGCAATTGTACAAGCATAGACAGCTGCAAATCCAACATACCCCATATATAAAATTGGTGGATGTGAGACCATTCCAGGATCTTGTAACAAAGGATTAAGATCTGCTCCATTTGTAGGCGGGTTAAGAAGCAATAAAAACGGATTAGAAGTAAAAAATATGAACAAACCAAAAGCACATAGCAAAAGTGAAAATATACGAGCAAGCACTACACGAAACAGATCACTACAATCTTTTGTTTTGAACCATAGAACACAGAACCATAAGGACAACAATGTCATCCATAATAAAAACGAGCCTTCATGCCCCCCCCAAACAGCACATAATTTATATACTAATGGTAAATATGTATTTGAGTGTAAAGCCACATACGCCACTTGAAATTGATCCGTAAGGAAAAGATATGATAATGAGAGATAAGAAATAAACAATAATAAAAATTGAATTAAAACTAAATAGTTGAAATTACTGATAGTAACTTTCTTTTTTAATGTTAAAAGAGAAACTCTAATATTCATCAAAATTTGAAAAAACAATGTTAGGAACCCAATCAAAACTATCATACATTTGATCCTAATGGACGGTAATTTTCATCATGTTTTGCAAGGACATTGGTTGCAATAAATCTCTCCTCTAAAAAATAACCTTCTATAATAACCCCTTTTCCTTCCCGAAAGAGACCAGGAAGAACACCTTGATATTGAACATTAAACTCCGATTTATCATCTGTAATTGTAAAAAACGTTGTTAGTTTTTTGTTCCAAACACTTCCTAGCTTAACTAAACCACCTACTTTGAAAACTTTATTTGCATTCACAGAATTTAGTTTTATTTCAGATGGAGTAACATATAAGTTAATGTTTTGATTTAAAGCATCTAAAATCATATAAAGAGCTACAACGAATATAACTAATTGAAATGCTATAAGCATAAATCTTCGTTTAATTTTTTGATTGATTAAGAGCTTGATAAGTGGATACTCGTTTGTAATAAAGTTTTAAAATATAATTTAGATATGCGGAAAAAACAACCACTGTTGTTAAATAGCTTACAATTACACAATAGCTGATTCTAAACATTTTTTTAACCAACGTTTGTGTTCACAATATACAAATAACTCAGTTCTTAGAGTAAGCAAGAAAAATGAAAAAGCAATGGCAAAAAAACTGATTAAGGAATACATCAAAATCCAAAGAATTTCAGGTGCGATACTTGGATATGCGAATTTGAAAAGAGACGGAGGCTGATGAAGTGTTTGCCACCAATTTACTGAAAAGTGAATTATTGGTAAGTCCACTAAACCCATTACAGCAAAAACAGACATATATATTTTAAGCTGTTTGGATGGATTTGAACAACCTCTTCCACTAATGTAAGCAACATAAATTCCTAGAAGTAATAGCTGTGAGGTTAAGCGTGCGTCCCAAACCCAATATGTCCCCCAGGTTGGTTGACCCCATATAGCACCTGTAAAGAGAGATAGAAAAGTAAAAATAACACCTACTTTTGCAAAAGATAATGCCATAATATCAAAAAGATTAATTCGTGAAGTTATATAAAGCAATGAACACAAACCGACGAATGAATAAAAACACAATGATACTGCTGCACAAGGAACATGAACGAAGATAATTCGGTAAACATCACCTTGTTGGAAATCTACAGGCGCAATAAACAAACCAAAAAAAAGGGATACAATCAATAGTAAAGACGAAGGGAAAAAAATCAGGTTACAATAGTTCTGACAAAAACTAAACCAATATTCTGTTTGAATCCACTTGGTGTCAATCATCTAGCGGGGCCAACTGTTTAGGAACAAAATCGTCAACGGTCAGATTAGAAGTACCCTCGATTAAATCTCGATCGTAGGTATATCTACCAGTAAATTGATTAGCTGGTTGTTGAAATATCTGAAGTGCTGCTTTTGCTAAGATATCAACCATTAGTGGTTCAGCATCAGGATCCTGAAGTGCAAAAAATTCGTTTTCAAAATCTTGAATAGGTCCTTTAGGCCATAATGCATTTACAGCAATGCCACTATCTTTAAATTCTTCGGATAGTGTTTTTACCATTGTAGTCATTCCTAAACAATTTAAAGCATATCCTGTTTTAGAGTAATCAGACTCATATAAATCTTTAAAATTTGGTGCAAGTGTAAGGATATGAGGATTTTGTGAATCTGCCAAGTGATTTGCAGCATATTTACAAAACAAGAAAAAACTTCTCGGTAACACTTGATGCATTAGGTCAAAATTTGACATGTCCATTTGAACGGTAGAAGAGCCTACATGTACATTAGCAGCATTTACAATGATGTCTAATGCTCCAAAATGTTCTAGGGTCTGATTAATAGCACGTTCAATTTGATCGTCGTATCTAATGTCAGTTTGGATAGATAAGGCTGAACCACCCTGTTTCTCAATATCGTCCGCTAAAGTAAAAATTGTATCTTTATTTATGTTGTTAATATGTACAGCCTTTGAAACAATTACAACGTTCGCACCCTCTTGAGCAGCATTCAATGCAAATGATTTTCCGAACCCTTTTGTAGCTCCAGTAACTAAAACTGTTTTTCCTTGTAATAAACTCATACTTTACTCCTGATCATTGTTCTAAAAAATTTTATTAAACACCGATATCAACGAAATCTCAAGCATTAATTTGAACTCAAGAGTAAATTTTCGCCCATAATTTCAGTAGGTATAGATAGATTCATCGCTGTAAGCAATGTCGGTAAAATATCACTTAAACGACCTTTTTGTTTTAGCAT
This sequence comes from Legionellales bacterium, assembly GCA_002691585.1. Lineage (GTDB taxonomy): Bacteria > Pseudomonadota > Gammaproteobacteria > Comchoanobacterales > Comchoanobacteraceae. The sequence continues at coordinate 5,290 of NZIM01000018.1, read as the reverse complement.
CCCAGGACGACAGTACATTAGTGGAATAAGTGATGGTGTATGAGACTTCATAATTGTTTTACTCTCTGGACGAAACATCCATTCGGCATTCCCATGATCAGCACAAATGAAAAGCTCATAGTTACATTTCTTGTTAGCATTATAAATTTCACCGATGCATCGATCTAGCCACTCGCATGCCTTAACTGTGGCATCAAAATTACCCGTATGGCCAACCATATCAGCATTTGCATAATTTGCTACAATGCAATCTGTGTTCTTTTTCATTTCAGTTATTACATGTTGCGTTACTTGCTCACAACTCATTTGAGGGCATTCGTCATAGGTTTTTACTTTTGGAGATGAAACCAAAAGTCGTTTTTCTTTATCAAAAGTGTCATCTACTCCACCATTAAGAAAGTATGTAACATGTGGATATTTTTCAGTCTCTGCGATTCGGACTTGTGATAAAGAGTTTGAAGAAATAATCGAGCCTAAACAATGTTTCACTTTGGGTGGCGTAAATAACACAGCATTACCTAATTTATAATCTGTAAAAGATATCAAAGGGGTGGTGTTTTTTAGTTTTGATGCAATTTGGACCATCCTATCTGGTCTAAAGTTGATTGCAATTACTAGATCATTTGAAGAGACTTTTTCATTTAAAAAAGACTTAGGCTCAATAAATTCATCTGTGATATTCATAGTATATTGCTTTTCAATGTAACTTAAAACGTCTTGATCATTGGTAAAACAATGGCCATTGATTGCATCAAAAGCTAAATTTGTTCTTTCCCAACGTTTATCTCGATCCATACCATAAAAACGACCAGAAACACTTTGAACTAAATGGTTATTATTTTGATTCACTAGTTCGATTAATTTTTGTAATTCTTTGTTCGCTACTTTAGGTTGCGTGTCACGACCATCTGTGAAAATATGTAGCCTCGTTGGTATGTTTTTGAGAACTGACAATGATGCTAACCAATGATCAAGATGTGAATGAACACCACCATTAGATGCCAGGCCAACTAAATGGACCTTATCAAAGCCTTTATGCCTGTAAAACTGTTGCTCTAATAATTCCTCAAACTGACCGGAAGAAATTGATTCATTAATTCTACACAAAGCCTGTTTAATGATCTGACCGGTGCCTATATGCATATGCCCTACTTCAGAATTACCCATTTGGCCCCTAGGAAGACCTACAGATTCGCCGCATGCAGATAATAAACTCATTGAATACTTTGATGTAAGGTAATCCCAATTTGGTGTATGAGCAGTAGCGATTGCGTTATAACGGGATTCTTTTCGAATGCCCCACCCATCTAAAATAAGAACTGCTGATTTATGAATACCCACCTAAGACATTATCTCTGAATTTTAAAATTTTACAAGCAGAACAAAATTTATTACCCATGGGGACTATGAAAGCGAATTAAACGTGATGATTGGCTCAACCATTCTGACTCTTTTATTGCAAATTCTTTGATGCGCCAGTCAATTGAATCTTTCGATAGCGATTGTGCAAAATCAATGTACATTGAACAATGCCTCCTTTCTGCATCATGGAGTTTTTTATAGAATGTAGATAACTCCGGATTAACAAATTCTGAAAAAGCTCCCATTCTCTCACAACTTCTCGCCTCAATGATTCCATTTATAATTAAATGATTTATTAAGTATTGATTGTCTATATTCACCAAGGACGCCAAAAACTGACCATAACCAGAGGGTTTTAGTGAGCGAAACTTAATATTATATAATTTTAAGAAACGTAAAACCTGCTCGAAATGAACCATTTCTTCTCGTATTAGACGTGATAATTCATTTACAAAATGGAGGTGCGGATATCTGTAAATTAACGTCATGGCAGATTGTGCAGCTTTTCGTTCACAATGTGCATGATCAATCAAAAGATCGGAAACTGATTCCACAGCTTTTTTTGCCCAGTTACGAGGCGTTTTATCTACCAAGAGGGTTTCGTATGAAATATCTGTACGTTTTGTAATGAATTCGTGCATAGACTTAATATATAGAATCTTTTAGGGACATATCAAACTACAAGTACTATACTTCAAGTAATTAATGGAATAATTATCACAAAAAGGTGTAACATGGATTTGATGAATACCGAGATATTAAATAACGCTAGAAAGGAACATGTTAACAAAATATCGATGTATTCTTTTCTACTCGAATTTTTAAAAAGCCCATTATTAATTTTTAACTCAGACTATTGGAATGGTACTTATTGGAGGAAAAATGCGATTAGAATTCATTTAAATTATTTAAAGGAGCTAAACATTGGAGCTGTTTCTGAAACAAAGGAGTTACCACGCGCAACTGTTATTGAAGAGTTAGTTTATTACCGCATTTTAATGACTGAAAATGAATTTAAAGAATTCCTGAAGCTTACAAAGATTGATGCTAATACGGATGAGCTACAAAAAAATATGTTTTCTAAGATGAATCAATCAATGGCAAATCAATCTATTACTACACCTCAATATGACAATAACATTACAATTTCTATCAATAAACTTAAAAACGATTTAAATGAATTAAATATATTTATGGCTACTAAAGAAAAAATAAAGCAATTACAGAGTCAGCTTGATAACATACCCCACAAAAATTTAAACCAAGATCAATCTCGTCAGGTTGAAATATTTCAACTCCAAATTCATGTACTAACTTTTGGTAGAATTATAACTGCAAAACTTCCAACTGATTTTGATCCTGAAGATAACCAATTAAATGGCAATCTTATTGAGACTTATTTTATTTACCTAAATGATTGGATAAAACAAGATTTCGATGCATTTGTCGAGGATCTAGAATATGAAAAACAAGAATCTAAGGGCATTGAAGGGCTATATAATCAGTTAGTGAATGAATTTTTTCAATTAGCAGAACCTTCAAAATGTAATGATGAGCTTTTACTAAACTCTGAAACTGAAGAAACCATAAAAAAAGAAATTATTGGAAAAGTTCAAAATTTAATTCAGTTATTTAAAAAGAACAACCATCCTAAGTATATGGCTCTTCTTCAAAACATATTAGATGTTATGAATAAAAATGATCATTCAGTTAAAAATAATAGTTTATTTTCAAATATAAAAAATAGAAATGAAAGCCCGGTATCAGTAATACAATTCAACATCAAATAAACTAAACTTAGTCAAAATCTTACACGAAATGTAAAAAAACTTGCAGACGAATAATAATTTATATTACTATCTAAATGATATTTTTAAAGTAACCTCGTGTTATCTTGCTAAGTCGTTCTAAATAGGAGTCTAGTATGCCAGCAGCAAATCCCAACTCAAAACATTCGTCCGCTTGGAAAGAAATGACAGACCATGAATCTCTATGGGGTAAAATCATGAGCTTTTTAAATAAAATATACTCATGGTTAACAGGTTCAAAAGCATATTCGACAACAGAACAGCGTGATACTTTGTTCATGAGTCTACTTGAAAAATCAGAATTTTCAGGTCTTGATGCATTTTTTTCAGAAGAAAATATCAACAAAAACATCCATGTTTTAGCAAATGCGTTTACACAATTTTTAGAGCAAAAATACTCTACTCCAGAAGATTTAAAATTATTTCACGAGTTCATTAATACCCTTTATAAAATTGATTGGTTTGGAAGATCACTACCTCAATTATGGGGGATGTTATCGCAAACAGCTAGATCAATTATACAAGAAGGAATCTCTCCCACCAATGAAAATATCAAAACTTCACCTATAGATGATTTAATTACTTTTTCCACAATCTCAAGTACTTTAAAATTTGATACTGCACATACAAATGAACTAGTTAAATTAATATCAGATCACATTGCAGGCAGCGACACTTTTAATGATTTAGACACGAAAATTCTCAACCTCGACGCACACTCAAAAAACATTCTGACAGAAACTCTGATTAAAATTTTAGGTGAAGGTAATGCTGTACTTTTTAGCAATAATACTACTGCTCTCAGGGATACCACAAAATTTAATGAGTTAAGATCACGTTGTTTTGCTCACGTAGTTAATCGTTCGGGAATTAAATTGTCAAAGTCTGGTGACGAGATTGCTAACATATTGAAAAGTCAAGATAATGCAGATATATTTTTCGAAACACTGCATTCTTTAAATACTGTATATTTTGCTAAGGATATTGTTAAAATGATATCATTGAATAATAATAAAGGAATTGTTCAAGAAATGTTAAAGAAATGCAGTTCAAAATTAAAAAATAAGATAATATCAAGTATTAATACTTTTTATATGGACAATTCTTCTATTAGCTCTACATCATCTGATTCAAGTGGTGAAAGTAATTTGCATCTCAATTTTCTTTGGATTTATGACGTTATTGTAAATGATTACACTAGCGACGATTATTCCAAAAAAGTACTTGCATTAATTAAAGCTTCTATTGTCGATAAATTGATTTCAAAGAATCCTGATGTTGCTCGTCTATTATCGAACGAACAACATTACACATCCATATTACGTGAATATTGTGATAGATTAGAAGGTATTTTAACTCAATTCATAAACGGTGAAAGTAATCTGGGTCAGTTTAGCACTGCAACTTCAAGCGCAAATTATTTAATTTCCCACCTTAATCAACAGAGTATAAGAGATGAAAAATTTATAAAACAAATTGTAAATTTAAATGATAACATTTTATTATTATTCGATTTGTATAAACATCTAAAAGGCATGGGACATGATAATTTCGATTTTGATCAAGAAGAACAGCTAGACCTCATGAGTTTTTTAAATGAAAAAAAAGAAAAATTACAAAAAATATTTAACACTTACTTAAAATTTACATATAATCAGGACACTATTCAGGATGTAAACACACCTCAACAAATCAAGGAATTACCACTATTAGAAAACAATTCTAAAGCAGGTTCAGATTTTTCTTTTTCAAGAGATTCAGTAGGTGGTTCCAACGTTAGAGCAGAGATTGTCTTTAGAGCATACAATTTATTTCATTATCTAGAAATTGATAAAGATGATATTCTTCCTGCTCTCAACATAGTGAAAAAAAATGTAGTCAAAAGAGTATTAGAGAATAATAGAAACTATATATCTGATGATGTATTTATTTTAGTTGAAGATCTTAATGACCATTTCAATATAATGGAGGAATTAAGTGATGAAATGATTAGAAATTTTGTGATGAAAGTTAACAATGACAAAGATTTAGATTCCTTATTATGGAAAACATTCTTCGTTTACGATCAAATTACCTCATTAGAATCTGTTAGTCCACCTCCGATTAAAGAAGGTGATATT
>NZIM01000017.1 GCA_002691585.1 Legionellales bacterium | reverse complement strand
TTTATGGAAGAAATAGAAATTATAAAACCAGACGACTGGCATGTTCATTTCAGGGATAATGAAATTTTAAAAGCAGTCGTTCCAGAGACCACAAGACATTTTGCACGGTCAATTGTTATGCCTAACCTTGTTCCTCCAATACTAAACGCCAAGCAAGCAATTGAGTATAAAAAAAGAATAGAAAAAGCAATTCCTTCAACTGATACTTTTGAGCCATTAATGACAATCTACTTAACGGAAGGAACCAATAAGAATGATTTAAAAAATGCATATCAAAATGGAGCTGTTTTTGCAGTAAAGCTATATCCTGCTGGAGCAACTACTAACTCTGACTCAGGTGTGAAAGACCTACAAAAAGTAATGCCTGTTCTGGAGATGATGGCAGAAGTAGGTATGCCACTTTTAATTCATGGAGAAGTGACTAATCCTGAAATAGATATTTTTGATCGGGAAAAAGTATTCCTTGATAAAAATCTTGATTTTATTTGTAAGCAATTACCTGAACTTAAAATAACTCTTGAACACATAACAACAAAAGAAGCAACAGAATACGTGAAAGAAGGCAACAAAAACCTTGCAGCTTCTATCACACCGCACCACTTGGCTTTAAATAGAAATTCACTTTTTGTTCGAGGGATTAGACCTCATAACTATTGTCTACCGATATTAAAAAGGGAAACACATAGAAAAGCTCTTGTAGAGGCTGCTGTAAGCGGTAATCCAAAATTCTTTTTAGGAACGGATACCGCCCCTCATCCAGCTAAAGATAAAGAGAGTGATTGTGGTTGCGCTGGTATTTTTAATGCAACCTATAGTTTATCAATATTAGCGCAAATATTCGATAATGAAAAATCAATAACCAGACTAGAAGATTTTGTAAGTATTAATGGAGCTAAACATTACAACTTAAAATTGAATAAAGAAAAAATTAAAATAGTTAAAAAGAATAAAACTATAGTTTTTAAAAAATTTGTTAAAGCAAGCAACCATGAAATTAAAATATTTGCTCCTGAATTTCCAATTTTTTGGGATATCATTTCATAATTTCGCATATTACTATTTTTTACAGAAAAACTTTACATGCTTTATTTAATTTGAGTTATTTGATTTCAACAATTGATAAATCAAGTTTTTTGTCTATTTTCAAAATTCATACTTATAGTTTCAAAAAACTGTTAAGAAGTTAATATTTTTCGTTACATAATCCTTACGAGCAACTCACATTATAACTATTTTTTTGGTGGATGTTATACGATTATTAATCACAGATTATATGAATATAATAGAATCTTAAAAATGTTTTTCTTTAAAACTAAAGTAAAACCTTATGGATAAATATATAAAGAACAATAATATAAAAACAGGTAAACTAATTGAAGAAAAATTATTTTCTATAAAATAGCCCAAAGCTATCAATCCTATGCCAGCTATAGTGACAAACATTAATATCCATATTTTTGAAGAATAAAAGTTTTCTAAAAAATGATGAATATGATCTCTACTTGCAATTGTTGATGATTGTTTGTTAATTTTTCTTAAAATTATTACACAAAAAAAATCAAACAACGGAATAGCTACACACCATAAAGCAAAGCTAGGAGAAAAAATTTTTAAATTCTGGGCACTATAAATTAATGCTAGAGAAATATTAAAACCAAGAAAAAGACTCCCTCCATCACCAAGAAAAATTTTATTTTTATGAGAAATAATGTTGAAAATTAAAAATGGTATTAATCCAGCAAGAATTGCTAGTAATAAATTAAATAAGTATGGGGCTGCTATATGAATATTAAATAAAAACATACCCATAATAGATATAATCGTTAAAAAAGAGGCCTGACCATCTATACCATCGATCATATTAAAAGCATTAGTCAATCCAACAATAGCTATTATGGTCAATGGAAGGGAGAGCAAGCCTAAATCAAATGTGTTTTCTAGCCCAAATAAATTTCCTAGACTTGTTATTTTTATTTCTGAAAAGATTACAGTTAAAACAATTATAATAAGTTGAGCAATTAGTTTAAATTTCACTCCTAAATTAAAAAAATCATCCATTACTCCTAAAATTAGAATAAGAAAAGAAGATATTAGTATTATAATTATTGTTTGGTTAAGTTCATTGAAATAAAACTGAGAAGCACATAACCCTAAAAATATGCAGATGCCACCAATCAAAGGTATTTCACCCTCATGTCGCTTGCGCTGATTAGGAAGATCAATTAAATTAAATTTCAACGCTATGGGTCTTATAACGACTATAGATATAATAGTTATTATAAAACTGATAAAAAAAATTATTTTAATTCTCCTTTTATTATCACGCTTAACATAATGATTCTTTAAAGTAAATAATTAGCTAAATTACAGAAACAGAAAAAGAAAATTCCATAATCATTAAATTTTTTGAATTTTATATTCCATAATGTTTTTTCTAAAAAACTGTATGGGCATCTTTTAACTACTGCCAATGGAAAAGGAATAACATTCATCTAGTAATTAAAATAGTATCTGTTGATAATAGCAATTGTTGACACACTAATATTTCTTTGTTTTTTCAGTTAAATATATGAGTAAACTTAAAAGGATCTAAGAAGGAAGCATAGAAAAATTTAAAGCAACTATTCATAACTTAATGATCTCAGTAGATATCATTTTTCTTGGCCACTAACCAAAATACTATCGCACTAATCTAACCTTTAATTTCTATTATAGATATCTTCATACCGAATGATATCATCTTCACCAAAATAAGTCCCAACTTGTACCTCTATTAATACCATAGGCCGCTGTTCTGGATTTTCCATACGGTGAACGGCACCAGATGGAACATAAACTGACTGTCCTTCATTAATAAGCTTTACTTCTTCATTTATAGTTACTTTTGCTTTACCTTCAACGACTATCCAATGTTCAGACCTATAATTATGGCTTTGTAGACTAATAGCTGCCTTTGGCTTAACGAAAATTCGTTTCACCTGAAAGTAGTCTCCTTGTACCAAGCTCTCAAACCATCCCCAAGGACGGTAATCTTTTGGGAATACCTCAGCTTGTAGAACATCTTTTGTCTTTAGGAATTCTACAACTCTCTTAACGTCTTGTGCACAATCTTTGTGAGCTACAAGGACAGCATCTGACATTGCAATGGCCATAATATTTTTCAAACCTATACCAACAACTTGTTGATTATCACTTTCTGAACGCAATAGTGTATTTGAACATTTTATGGCATACGCAGATTTTGAAATAGCATTACCAGACAAGTCATGAATACTTTCTGACCACACTGAATCCCATCCCCCAAGGTCAGACCACTTTGATGAATAAGGAACTGCCACGAGGTTTTTAACTTTTTCCATTATAGCATAGTCAATACTGATATTCTGAAGCTTTGACCAAGGTTGTGTTGCTAAACGCAAAAATCCTAAATCTGGAGAAGCAGATTTAATTGATTTTGATACAAGATTTAATGTTTCATGATCGTAAACCTTGAACGCCTCAATCATGTCTTTGGCTTTAAACAAAAAAATCCCCGCATTCCAAAAAAAATCATTAACTTCTAGCATTTTTTTGGCCTGCCTCAAATTGGGCTTTTCAACAAACTTTATAACATCACAAGTTCTAAACTGATCAAGATTATTATTTGAAAGTTCCATATAACCGTACCCCGTTTCTGGATGAGTTGGTTTTATACCAAACGTCACTATCTTTCCGTTATGAACATGCGATAATCCAACTGAAATTGAATTATGGAAGTCCTTAGTATCTGGGATTAAATGGTCAGATGGTGCAACGAGTAAAATTGCATTTTCATCTTTGGTATAAGCAAATATACTTGCTGCTGCAATCACTGCTGACGTGTTTTTTGCCTCTGGCTCAATTATAATAGGACCAGGATCAATACACACCTCTTGTAATTGTTCACAAACAATAAAACGAAAATCTGAGTTTGTTAGTGTTATATGGGGGGCAAATTCAATAATGTCAGATGAAGTTAGTCGTTGTGCACTACTTTGAAACAAACTCATCTCGCCAATCAAATTTGAAAACTGTTTTGGATAGGATTTTCTCGACAAAGGCCATAAACGCGTTCCAGATCCTCCTGCTAACAAGACGGGAATGATAGTTTTATCATCTTTTTTTATTTCATTGCACATAACTTTCCTACCTCTTTAAATTTTAGTCCTTAATGCCTTAATATTATTAAACAATTAATCTTCAGTATGCTCAAATAGATTTAAAACTAATTGTGAGCTCAAAGTCTTTGACTTATTTTGTGCCAACATTGGGGCTCATGAGGCAATTTAAAATTGTAAAAGATTTTTGGCTTATTTCATATGGTTAATCTTTAACAGTGTAGTTTAGATGACTAAACTTAGTATCATGTAACCTTAAAAAAATGTAACGGCCCAATTTTCTCAATCTTGTTGGTCGAGATAATTACTTTGTATATCCTACGAAACTTTAAAGAGTGGTATCTGATCTATTTTTCAAAATCCACTTTCGCTTATATGCTATCTCATCAGGAGAGCCAATCTCTAAACCTTGACGTTTTGATAGTGTCCTTACAAAGTTTGCAGCATCTAAAAGGGAGGTATAAGTACCAGTATCTAGCCACGCATATCCACGACCCATAGTCTCAACGCACAGGCTTCCATCTTGCAAATAAGTTTCTAGTAAGGAAACAATCTCTAATTCACCTCGCGCAGATGGTTCAACTGATTTAGCACGTTTAGGTGCAGTTTCATCAACGAAGTACAAACCAGTTACAGCAAATTTAGACGGTGGAACTTTTGGCTTTTCAATGATGGCTTTTACGGTTCCATCATCATTAAAATCCACTACTCCATAGCGTTCAGGGTCTGAAACGTGATACGCAAATATTGTTGCTCCTGATGATTGTTCATTTGCTGCAGCTAAAAACTCCTGAAGACCGTGACCAAAAAAAATATTGTCACCAAGTATCAATGCAGAAGGTGCACCGGAAAGAAAATCTTCAGCTAGGATAAACGCCTGCGCCAATCCCTCAGGTTTGGGTTGTTCTTTATAACTTAAGCTAACCCCCCACTTACTGCCGTCACCAAGTAAGAGCTGGAACTGCGCTTGATCTCTTGGTGTAGTAATAATTAAAATATCACGTATATCCATTAACATTAGAACCGTCAACGGATAGTAGATCATTGGTTTATCGTAAACTGGCAATAATTGCTTTGAAACCGAAATAGTTAACGGATAAAGCCGAGATCCGGATCCTCCCGCTAGAATAATCCCCTTACGCTTTTTCATACTATAACCTCTAACTCTTTTAAAATCTTATTTAATCCCATACGCCAATTTGGCTGTTTGATTCCAAATATTTTATTTGTTAGGCTGCAATCCATTCGAGAATTAAGGGGGCGTTTAGTGGATCTTGTATAACAGTCGGATTGAATGGGCGCAACTACAGTGGGCCGATTAGCTTGTAAGAATATTTCTGATGCCAAACCTGCCCAGCTAATATTTGGAGTACCACAATAATGATAAATACCAGATTTTGAAGGATTTACTAGCAATTGCTTCGCAATCATCATGCAAACCTGGGCAATGTCTTGTGCTGGGGTTGGTCCCCCAATCTGGTCTTCAACTACGGTCAATTTGTCTTTTGTTTCCGAGAGATGAAGCATGGATTTTACAAAATTTGTACCGTGGCTTGATATCACCCAAGAAGTTCTTAAAATAACATAATTGGCTCCACTTCCCAAAATACCTTTCTCTCCAGCTAATTTACTACGGCCATAAGCATTTTGGGGTGAGGTGGCATCGCCTGGCTTCCATGCTGATTTACCCGATCCGTCAAAAACATAATCGCTAGAGATGTGGACTATAGGAATTTTCATTTCTGCGCATACTTGTGCTAAGATGGTTGGAGTATCACCATTGATTACAGTAGCAAACTTCTCATTAGCTTCAGCCTTATCAACAGCAGTATAGGCAGCGGCATTGATTACCACATGTGGGGCTAGGGATCTAATCTTGTTCTCACAAGCCCTTGGGTCAGAAAAGTCGGCTTGTTCTCGTCCCAACGCCAAAACATCGCCTGAGTTCTGTAACTCAGTGGCAACTTGTCCAGTTTTTCCAAAAACTAAGATCAAGAGGTTACCCCCAATCGTTGTCCTGCTCCAAATCGATTCAGCAAAGGTCGCCACCAATCTTGATTATCCAAATACCAGCGAACTGTTTTTTCTAATCCATAATCAAGCGTAACAGATGGCCGCCAACCTAATTCATCACGAATACGGCTAATATCAATCGCGTAGCGCGCATCGTGTCCAGGGCGATCAGTCACGAATGTAATCAAATTTGCATAGCTCCCACTTTCAAGTGGTTGATTAATATCTAAGATAGCACAAATAGTTTGTACTAGTTGTAAATTGGTCCGTTCATTCTCACCACCAATATTATAATGACGGCCTACCTTTCCCTTTTGAAGAACTAAAAGGAGTGCTTCGGCATGATCCTCTACATATAGCCAATCACGAATATTTTTACCATCACCATATATCGGTAAAGGCTTACGCGCTAAGGCATTTATAATAACTAGGGGAATAAATTTTTCTGGAAAATGATAAGGTCCATAGTTGTTAGAACAATTTGTAATTAATATTGGTAGACCATAAGTTTTATGCCATGCGGAAACTAGGTGGTCAGAGCTTGCCTTTGATGCAGAATAGGGACTTCGTGGGTTGTAAGATGTATTTTCTGTAAACAGGACATCTGGGTTATTGGGAAGGCTACCAAATACTTCATCTGTACTAACATGATGAAACCGAAATGTTTCTGGTTTGCCTTGTTCCTGCCAATAGCTTCGAGCGGCTTCAAGCATGTTTAAGGTTCCACATACGTTGGTTTTAATAAAATCAATTGGTCCATCAATGGAACGATCTACGTGAGATTCTGCGGCCAAATGCATTACTGTGTTTGGTGAATGCTTTGCAAAAACTTCAGCCAAACTTTCACTGTCGCAGATATCAACTTGCTCAAATGCATAATTTTTATGTTTTTCAACTGACGCTACATTCTCTAAGGATGCTGCATAGGTGAGAGCATCTAAATTCACTACTGAATACCCTCGAGCAATTGCCAAACGAATTACCGCTGATCCAATGAAACCTGCACCACCCGTAACCAAAATCTTCATGAGTTTACGCCAAAAATAAATGGACTTACAAAGTTCTCAAACAGGGGCGCAATAGCGTCTTTTTCACTCAAGACTGGATTGCTTATTAATGGCCATTCAATACCGATACTCGGATCATCCCAGCGCAGTGAACCTTGATTATGTGGTGAATAATAATCGCTGCACTTGTAAACAATTTCACTGTAAGGCTCCAAAGTAACAAAACCATGCGCAAACCCAACTGGGACATAAAGCTCATACCCATTGTCAGCTGATAGCTCATAACCTGCCCAATTACCATAAGTTGGGCTTCCTCGCCTAATGTCTACAGCTACATCAAAAAGGGCTCCATTTGCACAACGTACTAGTTTACCTTGGGCATGAGGTGGAGCCTGAAAATGTAAGCCTCGTAGCGTGCCAACTTTACGAGACACGGAATGATTATCCTGAACAAAATCAACATCAACTCCCATTTGTAAATATTTTTGGCGGTTATAGATCTCTGCAAAAAAACCCCGGTGATCAACAAATCGATTCGGCTTAATCAACAAAACTAATTCTTCTAATTTTCCTTTAATCATTTATACCATCCACAATTAAAGTTTATTTATTTTAAATGTTGATATTTTAAATTCATAACAAATCAAAAATCTTAAATTGCAAAAGTTTAAAAACTTTTCATATCAAAAATTTGGCGCGTAGCATTTCATACAACTTTTGCCTTATTGACAGTCCAAATAAATTTGAATGACATGGACGTATTCCTTTCAACAAAGTTATTTTCTACCTATAATTTTTCTTGTTAAAACTGGTGGTAGGTAATCTAAACAAAAATTTATCATTCCATATTTAAGTCTGTTTTTAAACTCAAAACTTGTTTCGGTTCCATCAATGTAAACTGTTGTTTTCCTACTATTTTCTGCATACACTAGCTCTGTTCCAGTATAGTAATATAGGGCTAATGACTTACGAATTTTATTATCAGGACACCCCAATGGATCTGGATGTCCATGAAATGATCTATCATCTGTTCTGAATATTATGCAGGTATTAAATTTTGGGATTACTTTATGCACCATTGAGTTCCCTTCGCGTGACCAAATCTCCAAACCTCCTCCCCAGTTTTCATCCCAATCTTTGTCATTGAGATAAATAATTACATTAAGCTCTCTTTTCAGATTTAAACGCTTATGAACTCTAAAATCCACATGAACCCCTAAGCGTCCTCCTCGTCCAGTTTGATGAAAACCACCACCTTCATATGAAGCATCACCTATCAAACCGTAAATACCAGTAACTTTCTCTAAAAAATCTAAAAAGGGTTGTTGATTGAAAAATCCAACTTGGTTTTGTGTCTGCTGAGAACAACCATTTGGTGAAAATTGTTTTTTTCTATCACCACCATATCCACTATCAAAAGATTTTATATATTTTTCGTCAATTTTTTTCAGCTCACCACTAAATTTATCTGATAAGTTTTTTGCAAAAACTGGATCAAGAAAGTCATTAATAACAACAAATGGGTAAGGTTTAGCTTCTTTAAATTCTTTAGAAATTTTTTTTATTTGATCATCTTTTATTTTTAACATCTACACTCCCTAATTTATAGAGTTAATTTAAATAAACAGTATATACCTGCCAGGTCAAGTCTTAGCTTCTTCTGCCGAGGTAGTAAATTAACAAGAATGATTATTACACACTCTTAAATTATATTTATAAATTTGTCATCTCATTTACGGGCACCTAATAAAAAACCTCCATGTATTAAAAAACTAATATAAGTCATCATCAAAAATAAAATTAATTACATATATTTTTATTCATCTAGTATAAATCTTCCATCAGGATCAATTTTATTAACTTGATTCTTTAAGCGGAAATCACCAATCCAATATCTATGATTTGCCATTTTCATCATTGGGTAATCAGAAAAATTATCACTCCAGCTTTCTTTTATATTTATCTGTAAAGACAAGCTTTTTATTAATTTTTTAACTTTTTTTACTTTTTCGTAACCAAAACAATTATTTCCATCTAGTTCTCCTGAATAAAATACACCATTCATCTTAAATTCAGTACCAATAACTATAACTGGTAAATCTGTCATACAAAAACTTACAACAAATGTTGGGGACGCTGTCACTACCACTGCCAAGTCTTTATTATGATTCGTTTCCCTGATTTTGTTAATTAACAAATTACGAAAAAGTGGCTCAACTTTTTTTTTATATCTCTCTAAAGCACTCTGTAGTTGATCTCTTTTGTATCCAGAAATTAAATATCCTATCATCTTATTTTTACATATCTGCCTATAAGAAATATTAGAAGAGCATAGCATCTTTAAAATCAATAATATGAGAAAAAAAAATCGACATGGGCTTTGTTTTAGAAGCTCCACCAACAGAAATTTTGTTGTGTCTTTTGTTGTAATGGTTCCGTCAAAATCAAGTAAGACACAATTTCTCACTTTAACATTCCTTTTTCTTCAGGATTAGTACTTCTCCTTGATATAACTGATCCAAGGTAAGCTAAAATTTCACCAAAAAACACAAAAAAGTCATCTTTAAAAAAATCGTCAATCGAGTTGGCTTTTTCTGAATTTAATATTTCCCAAGCTGATTTGAATTTGAATTTAAACAAATGAGTTAAAACTATAAAAATATCTCCCATCAACCATTTGGCTGTCCACTTGGTGGCTAGCTTGCAACCTGCATGATAATCTTTTGCTACTTTTGGACCTTTAGTAGCACAGAGCCAGGCTAGAAAGGGAAACTCAACGCCAGCTTCAATAGCTAAAGGCATTGACCCCCACATGCGAGGATTTACTTCGATAAACCAAAATTTACCTGTTTTTGGACAGACCTTAAACTCACACATTGCGATACCATGCCAACCAATTGTATCAAATATTTTTCTAGTTGCAGTTTCAATTCCCTTGTGCGCGGAAACTTCTCTATAAGTACTTGTACCTCCAGTTATAATTTTTTCTCGTAAACGTCGATGAGTAAAATCAGCAATATGCTGCCCTTTCCAATATAAAACTGAGCAACCGTAACCTTCTCCATTAATATACTCTTCAACCTGGGGAAACCGTGTATCATCAAGATCATATTTGTCTATCAACTCTTTTACAATTGACTGCGTATGCTCTGGACTTTTCCCATAAAAAACTCCTTTTCCACTATTTCCAGTAAGGAGTTTGATTACAGTCATATTTAGGTTTACTTCACCAAGAATATGGGAAATTTTCTGCGGGTCAGAATAGCGTATACGTTTTGCAACAGGGATACCTAGCTCCGAAGCAAAATCATAAGATAACGCTTTATTATTGAAGATTTTACAATGAGATTCATTCGGAACTAAAGCAACCAAACTTGAAGAGAATTTATTCCTGTGACGAGCTATAATTTCAGTTTCATTATGTGATGGAAAAATTAGTTTAATTTTTTTCTTTGAACAAATATTGACCAAATCAGAAATAAATTTATCTTCATCAGAATAGTGTGACGTGTACCTTTCAAAACCATCTGATAATTTAGAAAATTGGCACATTCCTATTTTTTTACTGTCCGAAACAGTAACTGAAACACTGTGCTTCTTAAGGTTTCTTAAAGCGCTATAAGATGAACGAATCCAACCATACGTCAAAAGAACATCACTCATGAACACTACCCAAAATATGAAATCTCAAGGTTTTTGGAATTTTGGGCAAAGAAGGAAAAACATAAAAAATTAACCTAGGCGAACCAAATATAAGAACATAGATAGTCATAAAAATAAGAAAAAAGTAAGAAAAGATTGATTTATTTTGAACATACCATTTTTCCAAATTTCCTTTATAAGGCATTATGACGTCGTCATATAATTTACTGACATCTTGATTTTCTCTCATCATTTCAGTTTCATTTCTAAAAATAATAGAACCTAAGCCTGAAAGCCCTGGTCTCACTTTTTTAATTTCTGTTTGATCTGCTTTATTATAGGCATCAAAGCAACGTTGTGTCTGAGGCCTTGGACCAATTATGCTCATATCTCCCTTTAAAACGTTAACTAACTGAGGTAATTCATTAATCTTTGATTTTCTTAAAATTTTACCTAAAGGTAAAACTCTGGGGTCATTATGAATTGTAATGGTCTTAGTTCCAATGCTTGGACTATTTTTTAACATCGTAGCAAATTTGAATAAATTAAAATGAGCCCCCCCTTTACCAATACGGGTTTGTAGAAAAAAAACCTCTCCTTCACCCGTAATCCGAAGCATAAACATCACTAGAAGTAAAATTGGTGAAAGTGCTATCAGAGCGGTAATGGAGAACATAATATCAAAGGCTCGTTGTAGCATTTACATTTTCCCATCTAAGTATTTCCCTGTTTCTATATGATAGAAATTAGGTAAAACATTATTAAACAATTGAATTATTTTACCTTTTTCCCAGGCTCCACTATTACGTAAATCTCGTAGGTTTTCCAAAAAAAAGTCGAGTTTTACCGGGTCATAAATAGCATCATTCTTTATTACTCCAACACTTTGAAATCTTTCCAAGTCCAAAGCTTCAGTATCTGTAAAAAACTCTTCAAAACTCTTCTCACCTGAAGTGTCGGATTGAAAAAAATAGCATGGCCAGCGCTTAGATGCTATCAAGCTTTTACAACTTCTTCTAGCTTCTTCTTCAGTAGAACATTGGAACGGCTCGTATCCTGAATTAATTATGAATCTTTTTGCAATGTCCGAAAAACTAGTAAGATATAATTCATCACTCTCCTTGGGAAAGAATATGTCCCTGTTTTCACCCATCAAACAAGACATCAAGCAAAGTTCTCCAGACTCTTGTGGTGTAATAAAATATCGAAGTATATCGATAGGAGCCGATATTGGTTGTTGCTTAGAGAACCTAGCCTGAAAACCTTGTAGTAATGAACCATCAGAAAAGGCTACATTTGCAAATCGAGCAGTTGATATTGGTATAAACTCGCTTTCACGCATCATAAACATTTCCATAATACGCTTGCTTGCTCCCATCATATTAGTAGGGTTTGCTGCTTTATCTGTCGATACACAAAAATATTTAGTCGAACCTTTATCCCTTGCGATTTTAGCTGTTTTAAGAGTATTAAGAATATTGACATCAATAAGCCGCATCAAGGTAAATGGATCTTTTTCACTTCGAACATGCTTTAATGCTGAAAGATTTAAAACATAATCATAATTTTTTGAGTTTTTCATTAATGCCTCGTATTCCTTACCTCCACAGTCAATTGCAAATGTACGAAAATCACCATCAATATAGCCAAGCGTACTCCTAATGCTTCGAACCAATTCAACCAAGTTATTTTCACTAATATCTACTACATGAAGTGCAAGAGGACATCTTTTAAAAATTTCATAACTTACGGCCTGACCAATTGATCCGGCTCCACCTATTACAAGAAATCGGCTTTTTGATATAATTTCAGTTAACTCCTTATTTAGATGGGAGATATCACTGTCAAAAAGTGGGTATTTACGTCCAATTATCTTTAAAATATCCATAATTTCTCCTAAGTTAGGATTTATTCACTATATCTAACTGGAACACTCGATGGAATGTTAACACCTCGATCTTGCAACCATTTAGAATTTTTAAGATCGTCACGCTCACAATTGCTAAACATTGACAAATTTGACATCAAATTCCAAATAGGACGACACATTACACCATTTTTGTTAGTAAACTCTAAAAAATAATCTCGTTCTTGTATATTTTCTAAAATAATTGTAATCAACCAATGGTTAGATTTGCAATTTACTAAACTCCGCATAAATTTAATACCTAAATGTTGATATAAATTGTCCCATAATTTAGCCAACTCAGATTTTCTATGCAAAAAATATTCAAGTTGTTCTACTTGAGCACAGCCAAGCGCTGCATTTAAATTTGGCATACGGTAATTATATCCGATTTCGTCGTGTTCAAAATTGAATGCATGAGGAATTTTTGCAGTTGTCGTGATATGCTTAGCGCGCTGAGCAAAAGTAAAATCATTGGTAACTATCATACCACCACCGCCAGTAGTAATTACTTTATTTCCATTGAAACTAAATGTACCAAGTTTTCCAAATGTACCTGTATGACGATTATTCACATAACTGCCCAATGACTCAGCAGCATCCTCTATTAAGGCTATCCCCCAATCATCACAAATTGCTGCAATCTCTATAATTCGACATGGAAACCCAAAGGTATGCATTGGTAGACATCCTCTAATTCGTCTTCCAGAGTTTTTATTAAATACTTGTCCATTTTGCTTTCGCGCATTTTTTTCTAAAAAGCTCTTTAGTGAGCTTGGGCTCATCCCCATTGTATCTTTATCAACGTCAATAAATACTGGTATAGCCCTTGCATAGTGGATTGAATTACAAGTCGCAATAAAAGTTAGTGCCTGGGTAATAACCTCATCTCCGGCACCTATCCCAGAAATTTCAAGTGCCACGTGAAGTGCCGAAGTGCCATTCACAGTAGCTACCGCATAATTTGACCCAGTAAAATCAGCAATCATATTTTCAAAATCTGTTACCTTTTGTCCAACTGAAGAAACAAAATTTGAATCAATACACTCAATCAAATTTTTACGTTCATTACCCTCAAATATTGGACGATGCAAAGGGATAAATTCTTCACTATAAATTTTCTTGGCAAAACTTACAGTCTCTTTAGCTACCATCTGTACTCTATTCAAAGTCTTAATTCCTCTTCTCAGTTGAATATACATTTAAAATTTTTTTAACCCATTCTGATGCAAGTATTTTTCTATCAAATTTAGTTACAGCTAAATTTCGAGCATTTTCTGCCTTAATCTTAAGAGATAAGTGATCATCTGCGGCTGAAACTAAAGCATCTGCAAATTTACTGGAATTATTAGGTTTTACAGTGAAGCCACAATTGTACTTTTCGATGATATCAGACAACCAGCCTGGATAATTGTTCAGTACAGGAAGTCCTGCTGATATGTAATCAAAAAACTTATTGGGAGAGGTTCCATAATAAAAAGCTGGCAAATTCTTCAGAATCTGGAGACCTATATCGCTAGCGGCCATTAACCTCGCCAATTCTTTTTTATTGACTGGATCCATAAATATTATGTTAGACAGACCCATATCAGCCGCTCTATCGACTAGGTTTTTTTTCAAACCACCATCGCCAATTAATAAAAACTTTATATCGGTACGTTGTCGAGATTTAAGTTCCAAAGCTGCATCTATGACACTGTCCAATCCATTAGCTATTCCATGTGTCCCCGCGTATATTGCTATAAAATCAGTGTCATTGATTTCTTTAGGTCGCCAAGAAATAGTGGCACGGTTAAAAATCTCTGTGTCACAACCATTTGGTATCATGCTAATTTTTTCGGTTGGAACACCCTTTTTTAAAATACCTTGCGCAATTCCTGGTGACAGGGCTATTATATGGTTTGCAGAATAATAACTGATCCATTCTAGAGTGGACATTAATTTGATAATTATAGGATTAGTAATAACTTTCATCGCTTTAGGGAGCTCTGGCCAAAGATCCCGTACTTCAAAAACAAATGGCTTTCGTTTTAACCAACGAGCAAAAATACCAGGGATGCAAACCGTTAGAGGCGTGCTTGTTGCTATGACAATATCATAACTCTCGGAAAAAATTAATTTAACGCTACTAAACACATACTTGAAAAATGTTATAGACCGTTGTCTAAAGTTATCAGAATTTCTATATGGTAATTCAAGTTCAATAACTTCAATATTATTACTAACCTCTCCACGTCTTATTCCTTTTTTAAAAGAGTGATGAAGTCCCGTATCACCTCCTTTATAACTTCCACATATGATAGAAACTGAATGACCTTGATCCGCTAGAGCTCTGGACATCGCATATGATCTAATCCCAACTGTTCCATTGGGATCTGTGTAATGTTGATGAAAATAAATTACTTTCATTTCTTCAAGCCTATAATGTAGTATCCTCCTGAAATTCTATCAGCTTGAATTGTTCTAATAAGAAGACTATCTAAAAGCTTAATTGGCCAAAAAAATATGGCAGACAGAAGCTTTGCAGGTTTATAGAGGAATCCAACTCCTAAAGATAAACATAATGCAATAAACTCTACTAGTATTCTATAGAAGCCCACTGCAGGCCCAACCGACATTCCTGCTTCAACAACTTTGAACTTTTTGGGGTCCAAGAGTTCAAGAATGCCCTCGTGAGTGAAACGCCAGTAATCATTAGGACAAGGATGATAACCGATAATAAACGGTAATTGTAAATACAGATATCCCCCCACTTTAAGAACTCTAGAAATTTCTTTAATTGCTAAAGATGGAGAGGCTACATGCTCTAAAACTTCTTGAGCTATAACCACATCAAAAGAGTTTTTGTTGCAAGGTATTTCAGTTACAGAGCCAACATAATCAATCCCATTACCAGGTGATAACTCTAAATTTTTTAGATTAGGATGTAAATTTGTTTTTCCAGATCCAACGTTCAATCCAACGAAATCGTCAGGAAGTAATAGAAATAGTCTACGGATAGCTGACTTTACTTGGGCAGATTCGTTATGATCCCCATATATTTTTTTTACAACAAAATATTGACAGTTATCAAAAAAATTAAAAAATAAGCTCATTTATATTCCTCATCAAAAAGATTTAATCGTATTTATATCAGAGAAATAATAAATGAATAGCTTTGTCATGTAGAGTTGGTATCTATTACTAGTTAATAATTGTGTCATTTCCAAGAATACTCCGAGAAGAGTGATCCCTCACATTTAATTTCAACCTCAAATACTGGCACCTCAACTTTTTCCATATAATAGGTTGAGTACCAACCCTTTGATAATTGAGCATTAAATAGAGAAACATCAGATTTTACTAAGAGTGTATGGGTACCACATGATATTGAGACACCATCTAAAAATCTTTTTAAAAACCAATTTCCTTTTTTTAACCGCCAGCGAAGCATAGCTTTTCGATTAAATCCTCTCAACTCATCTTTTATAAATACTTTATTATCTGTTAAATTAATGGTTCTAATATGTTGTCCATTTTTATAATCTATGTAACCTGCTGAGAAGCTAACCATATCATCAGACTTTGAAATCTCTTGAACATTCTTAGCTTTAAGCCAATCACCAAAAAGAAATCGGCTGATTTTAGGCATCTGAGGTCTATCGTCTAATTCTACAGTGTTATGCCCTTTAGGACCAGAAAAGTATTCTGAAAAATCTGGTGTAGAGTTATAACTATAAGAGCCAGCATCATTTAATATATTATACCCGCTTATCCATAAATCTAAATGCAAAGCATCAGCATGACTAGGTCTATATTTAAACCTAGGATACCTTAATATAGCGACAGCATCTTTATTACGAAGAACTGCAAATCCACTAGCACTAAAGTTACAATTCTGATATAGGGGAGGGCAGGTTTTATTGCTAACTACGCCCAACCAACTTAAATGACATGCTAACATACTATTTGGTGGATATGCCTGACAGTCGTCAAATAATGCCATAGCAAGTTGGACGCTTGGACGGTAGTCTTTGTAAGATGAACTTGTTAACTGCAGTAATCTTGTGCCGTCATTAGCACCAATATTTGGCGCGCGTCCATTTTCCTTTGAAACTAATTGATATAACCAAAATGTAGCAGCACTGCATTTTTTGTAAAAGTTAGTTGAAAAAGAAAATAAATTTAGCTTACGACGCCAAATTTCTGAAAATGACAAAGTGTCAAGTGCCATTCTATGATAGTTGATAGAATATTGACTAAATCCTCCATCCGAGTCAAATAATTTTTCAACACGATTTTCAAGAAGCTTACGTCCAACCTCTTCCCATTTTGTGGCATTTTTATACCCTAAATAGGATAACCAACTTCCACCAATAAATAATGCGGCTGCTTCAGATGTTCCATGATTATTATCTTGAGAAATTGCGTAATTTATAGTTGGATATATTCTACGTAGGTGCATAACAATTAATTGTTCTATACCTTTTAAAGTTTGCTGTTCATAGTTTAGTATTAAAGCCCCACAAGCTAAGTTTATTACCCTTATTGAGGCTTCTTGTCCGCACTTCCAATTTGGACCTAAGTAAGCTGGATTTGAAGAAATCCAATCAGTGAGCCATGAATTTAGTTTTTCAAGAGTCTTATGGTCTCCATTTCTTGCTCGTTGAGCAAAAGCAACAACCCAGTCCATGCGAGATTGTTCCCAAATTAATTTGATGTCTCCGGTATCTTGGTCAAAATCTGAAATTTTCCACCATGGCCGAAACGGTAAATTAACAAATTTACCGGTGAGGGGATTGGCTAACCAATTAGGTATTTTATCTCCTAAGTGTAAAGTAAAGTGACTAAATAACTCAGCAGAATTACACCATGATTCAACTGGAGGTAAAGTTGTAGACGAGCACTGTCCACTCAGAAAATAGGGACCAACCGGAGTTTCACTTTTAATATGACAGACCGGATGCACGCCTAGCTTTAAAGCAAGACGATACAAGACAACACTAATTATATTCGTAAAACCTAGAGATTTAATTGTTTTTATTATTGAAAATATCTTAACCACTAAACTATACTATTAATTTTGAAGCAAAATTTCATTAGCTTGAATAGTTGCTCGGGCTACCTCAAATATTTGATCCGGCGGTATGGCAGAAGTTCCTGTTTTCAATGCATTTATAAACTCATGCACAGCAGCATTTTGTCCTTTATCTTGAGAAAAAAGATTCATTTTATTAAAGTTTCTCCATCCGAAACCTCTTAGTTTTTTAAAATTATCTAGTTGAAGAATAGTGCCATCTGAGAAAACTTCAATTCGTTCTTTAGGAAAATTAGGAGCACCATTTGCGAGATATAAAATTGTACCAAATGAACCGTCTTCGAACCCAAGAGTTATTGATGATTTGTCTAACATTTTTTTTGCTTGAAAACTAGAAGACATTGCATGGCCACAAATAGAGGTTATTTTATAACCCACTAAAAATCTCATTAAATCAATAAAATGACAACATTCACCTATAATTCTTCCGCCACCAACAACAGTGTCTTGTGTCCAATGTTTTTCATCAACAAACCCTGCATTAACCGTAATTATTACTGTTTTAGCAGTTTTTAAAGTTGAGAGTAGACTACACATTTTTTTTATGTGTGGTGCAAACCTTCTGTTAAAACCTACCATCAATTGCGGACCTTTACCTGATCTTGAAAATGTATCATGTGCATTTTTGAATGCAGTTTCAATGATATCTATTTCCTTTAAATTAATAGCCAAAGGTTTTTCAACCCAAACATT
The DNA here is from genome assembly GCA_002691585.1 of Legionellales bacterium. Lineage (GTDB taxonomy): Bacteria > Pseudomonadota > Gammaproteobacteria > Comchoanobacterales > Comchoanobacteraceae. The sequence goes on along the minus strand of NZIM01000017.1, from coordinate 17,077 downwards.
TTTTCCTGCTCCCAATGCCTGTACTACTAATTCAGCATGTGAGTCGTGTTGGGTTGCCACAACAACGGTATTTATTAACTTTTCGTTTAGTATTACGGTACGGTCACTAGAAGCATTGACAAATCCAGATCGAGTTCCATGAATTGCGCTATTAATTCCATTCTCTGAAACTATTGTATGCATCTGGGCACCTAAATTTTTGAATATTGGAATAAGAATTCTGGATGCATAATTTCCCGCACCAATAAAGCCTACGACTGGACTTTCAGACGAGAAATAAAATTCTTTTTTTAATCGAACACTTTGCAATAGACGTTCAGAAAACTTGGAATTATAATCAAGTAAGATACCTAAACTAGTATTTTTTTCTACAAGTTCAGCATATGCTAAATTAGCCTGATTAAAATTAAATCTATTTGAAATCAGTGGCTTAACATCTACAGTTCCCATTGAAAGCATATCTAAGAAAGCTTCGAAGTTCCTTTGCTCAGTCCATCTAACGAAACCTATAGGATAATCTTGGCCATCTTGTTCATAAGAGGGTTCATAACGGCCTGGACCGTATGAACAACTAACTTGAAAGGAGATTTCCTTTTCATAAAAGTCTGCTCTATTTAGATTTAGACCAACTACGCCTACTAAAATAATTCTACCACGTTTTCTACACATTTGTGCAGCTGTTTTTATCAGATCATTAGATTTAGACGCAGCAGTTATTATTACTCCATCAACACCTCTACCACGACTCATAGTCAATCCTGCCGCTAAAACATCTTCGCCCGAAGACGCGTTACATATTTCAGCTCCAAGCTGAGACGCAAGTTTAAGTTTTTGGTTATCAATATCAATTGCTAAAACACGACATCCATTTGCTCGAAGCAACTGAACTGTTAATAGTCCTATAAGACCAACCCCGAAAACAACGAACGTTTCACCTAATGAAGGGTTTGCAAGTCGCACACCTTGTAATGCGATACTTCCAACAACAGTAAACGCAGCAGAGGAATCATCTACATTATCTGGAATACGTGCACATAGATTTTTTTTTACTACAACCACGTCAGAATGAGGACCATTTGAGACAACACGGTCACCAACCTTAAATTCTGTTATACCCGCGCTCACTTCTTCTACTACTCCGACATTAGAGTAACCCAATGGCATTGGTTTAGCCAGTTTGGATCGAACAGCTTGAAGTGTCGGAGTAATACCGTCGGTTGCAATTTTATCTACTACCATTTTAACTTTTTCTGGCTGCTGTCTAATTTTTCCAATGTATGATGCTTTGCCAAACCCAACTAACATTCTTTCTGTACCTGAGGATATCAATGAAACTTTGGTACATATTTTGATTGAGTTGTTTGAAAGCTGGGGAGCAGGGCATTCTAAAAGCGATATTGTTCCTTCTGACATATTTTGTAGTAATTGTTTCATTCAATTAACTCCATTTTTCTAATACTTAACTAAAGGATAAGATACTCTAAAATTTATAAAAATCTAATTTTTAGGTATAATCTTCAGCATTTTGATTAATCTCTGACTATTTGGACTTCTCGCTGGTCTACATTTGATCGTTCTTCAAAATAATATAAAAGGCATAAAGCAAAAAGGCACAGCTGAAAGCTAACAAGTATACCAACAAAGAAAGATGCAACTAGTATTATTGAGGATGATAAAAAGTGGCGAGTACGTTTTAAGTGCTTTGCCCAAAAATACAAAAAAACAAAGAACCCTACAAAACCAAAACGTACTGACAACCAGATAATATCACTATCAAATGTTGTGCTAAAGGTTTCTGCAATAGCTAACGGCAATCCAAATATTACGTACATAGCGTTATCATACATCAGTGTTAGATATCCTGACCAAATATCAAATCTACCTTGAACAGAAGAAGCAGAAGCAATTCCACCAGTTAAAATAGTCGATATTTTGTATAGGACATAAAAACTGTTTTTAACCTCTTCCCAATAATAAATCATTCCACTAATGAGTGGAATTATCAAAAGAGAAATAACATTGATTTGTATTAAAATAATATTACGAAATGCCTGAAAAGCAAGATACCCACCTGCTAAAATCAACCCTGTTTTGCTACCTGAAAGCAATAGTAGATAACCGCTTGATATGAGAATAATCATGTCTAGTAAACTATTTTTTTTTTCAATTTTTTTTAATGAAAACACAATTCCCATTAGAGAATAGATACCTAAATTAGAAACATTTACAAATATACCTGAGTGCCTTCCATAAGATTCTTCAAGATTTCTAGCATGAAGAAATTCAGTAAAATTACTTAATAAATTGTTTTCAACTAAATAAACTGCTGTAATATTTATTAAGTTTACACAAAAAAATACTTTCCCCAGCGTTATCTCATTAAGCTTTGATCTTATTAAAACAAATGATAATAGTGGCATAAACCTCACTATATCAACAAACTCTTCCGCATCTTGCGTAAAAAAAAAATGTAAAATGCCTAATAAAATAAATAAAAAAATTAGTGTAAGGAATAGATAATATTCGGTGATTCTAATTTTTTTATTTACAAAAATAGAAGCTATAAACACAAATAGCATTTGAGCCGTTGCTAATAAAAAGGTAGATGAAGGCAGTATCAGACTTAAGGTAAGAATTAAAAATATCATTTAAAAAAATCACGCATTTTCAAAATTGTATTTCGAAGCGATAAAAGAAAATTCATAGATTTACTACGATGACTGTATGAAATTTTATTATGAAAATAAATTCTAAACAATTCCAAAAGTCGCGAAGAGGCTAAAATATTTGTAGAGACATTTGACTTACTAATAGCATACGGCAAAGAAAGTTGGTCTCGAATTGAGCCTTTTTGTATATACTCCCACCATATTTCGTTAAACTTTTGGACTTTTACACTGGTTTTTCTGTATATAATTCTACCTTGGCACAAAAATCCAGGATCTTTATTATCAATTAGAAACCTTGAAAACTCCTCCAATTTTTTTGAGGAATCTTTTTTGAAGTTCAAACAATCCATATACTCCTCTGTTACCGAATTTCTTTTGTCGTGCCTAAACAATACAAGATCACAATCCTCGAGCAAAAATAATAGAGAAACATCATCTTTTTTAATTGAAATATTGGAATCCAGCCATGTGGTTACTTTAGTTTTGGGAAAAAATAAATGAGGCATTATTTTGAAAATTTTAGCAAACAATCTTGCATCAGTTTTTTCATTCCAATCAATGGTGATGAAAAGTAGATTTTTAAACTTTAAATAATTACGTGGAATTACGAATCCAGAATCACAGAATATAATTAAAGGTTTACCTAACCGGGCACACACGCTTTCAATTAGAGGTGCAGTATTACTATAATTATTGAAATTAGCTGTGTAATATATATTGTTAAAATCTCTCTCTAACAAAAAGTTAAAAATTTTAATTTGTATCTTATTTAAACAACTTTTAGAAATAAGTTCGATAGATTGAATAGCTTTTCCTCCAAATTTCAAATTTTCTTTTGCCTAACATTTTGTTTGTTGAGCTGTGTTCATTATGGAATACTTTTAAATTTGGTTCAAATAAGACAATTGCTCCCTGACGGCGAGCTTTCTCTGCGATGATCACTTCTTCTCCCCACAAAAAAGTGTTTTCAGCGAAGAATTTGCTGTCTTTTAAAGTTTTGAAATCAACTATGATACAAGAACCATGAGGTAGCCAAATTTCCTTCTTTTCAGTTTGAATGGATTTAGTTCTTGTCAATAATCTAATTTTTTTGAGCACTTTCCTAAGATTAGTTATTAGTTTATAGGTCCTATAATTAATAGTACTTAAATCTTGTGCAAAAATTTCTAATTTTGAAAACGATCTCACCCTGTTTGGATTTTGATTTTTACCTGTTGTAGTAACTATTTTCGGTGCTAAAAGTACTCGTGATTGCTTATAGTAAGATAGTACTCCAAACCAATCACATTTTTGAAACTCTAAATCTGGGTTACATAAAAAGACAAAATTGTTATTGGAACTTGGAATATGTCTGGCACCATAAGACAGGCCATTAAGATAGCCCGTATTATCATTTTTTAATATTTTAATTTTTATTTGTTTAGACAGCTGTATATGAGTTTCAAAAAAATCACATATATTGATTGAATTTGAATTATCTACAACTACTATTGTTATATTGAAATTTTTAGAAAACACATTCGTAATCGAATTTAGCATTTTATCTAAATATGACTCTTGCATGTAATTGACTATAACAAATGATATATTCATTTTTGTTTCATAATCTTTAATAAATTATTGCACACATTTTCAATTGAATAAAATTTAAACTCCTTACGCTGTACTCTTTTAAAATCAATATTGCAGCTATCGACGCCTTCATTTAAAAATTTACTGCAGGGTATAACGTAGTTATTTATTGATTTTATAAAGTCATTAGCAGATATATCTTGACATATTATACCAAGGCTGTTCGCGCTTGCTTCGAGCATAACGTTTGACATTCCCTCAGCTAGGGACGGCAAGACTAGCCATCCATAATTATTAAAGTTAAGCTCTTGTTGGGGTATTTCACCACAAATAATGACATTTTTAATATTATTTGATGATATAATATTTAGTAGTCGGTACTTTTCATTCCCGTCTCCTACAATTGTGAAATTATAGTTTTTGTATCTTTCAGCACACTTCAAAATAAAATCTAAATTTTTTACTTTTTCTAACCTACCCAAAAACAAAAATTCTTCTTTTCTTTTTTGACTATTTTGTAGTTCATATTTCATACGCCCAATTTGAACTCCATTCCTAAAATCAATTATTTTTTCATTTTCAATACCGTAGTCTAAAAGTTGAGATCTAATCTCTCTATTCAAACACAAGAATGAAATTCGTTTGTGAGAAAATACTTTGGAAATAATTTTTTTTGGAAATTTGTATCGCGTAGTTAGCATGTTTAAATCAAACTTAAAACCAGAATTTGCAATTTTAATAAATAATTTAATATTTGGATTCAGTCTTAAGTATAATGCTAAAAATAACGCAAGAAGATGACTTTGATGTACATAACAAATTTCATTTTTGTTTCTAGAAATTAAATAACTACAGAAAATTAAAATAGTTAATCGCTCTTTTAACGCAAATCCTTTTTGAGTCTTAATATTTTTAAAAGTAATACTTTTATCATTATCAAATAACTCTATATCTTTGCTTGTGGAGTAAACTGTAACAGGTAAACTTTTTGAAAGTTCCCTAGCCTGTAAATATGCTTGCCTCTCCATGCCGCCTGAACAAGGCGGTAATTTCAGCACCAAAAGATCAATGCCCAATTTCTATGATCCCTTGAAATTTTTTCCCTTCACTATCTCGGATAATAATCGGCTCTAATCCCATAATATCACAAACAACTAAATAAGCTTCTGTGTCACCAATATCATCAACAACAATTAGGCCACCTGGTTTTATTAATTTACACATTTCCAATAAGCTCGACTTCATACCACTAAAACTTTTGTCGGAGTCGTAGTGTGCAAAACAAAAATGAAGCTTAGGCATTTTTTTCAAAAAATACTTATCCGGCCCTCTCAATAACTTCCATCTATTCTTATCTTTAGGACTTACAGCTAAGCCCACCTCTTTTTCATTATTATATCCAAGATAAGGAAGATCAATTGAAGTTAATATAGCATCTTTTGCAACAGTTAGTATCGCAAAGCTAGACCATCCGTGTGCAACTCCCGTCTCTAAAATGTTCTTTGGCTTCAAAGAAGATGTAACGCTTGCTAAAAGGTCAAGATTAGCAGCTCCCCCAAGTTTAAACTTTGCTTTAGACAACCGATCCTTGGCTTCTAAAAATTCTAGATTGAAACTTTCTTTAATTTCAAGCTTATTCCAACCCTTTTTACTCAAAAATTCATTTGTGGTAATGGAATTATTTAAAAGATAAAACTCATTAATTTTTTGGCGTATTTTAAACTGTGAAATAAAAGTATCCTTACCAACAATCCTTATAAAACAACCCCTTTTTATTAGATCAAATAAATGTACCAAATTCGGAAATGTTTTCATATAACGCACGTACTTAATGTAATTTTTCAATGTAATTCGCCATTCTTTAATCGCCATCTAATGTAAACAATAACAGCCCATATAAACTTACCGTTATTATATCTACAATTTAGGAAACTTTTACAGACCTCAATTACCTCACTTTGGTCAAGTTCAGGAATTAATTTTGATTGTTCCATACTAGTACTTACCAAGCTTTTTAATGGACCTCGTAACCATTTATTAATAGGTACCGAAAAACCTTTTTTTTCCATATTTGTAATTTCTCTCGGGAGAAATTTTTTAGCAAACTGTCTTAATGCAACTTTACCAAATTTTTCTTCTATATTTCCTGAAATGCCGAGGCTAGAAGCAAAGTTGTATAGTTCAGGAGACAAAAAAGGTTCTCTAGCCTCGACACTACAATACATTGATACACAATCTATTTTGTTTAATATATTTTTATGCATATAGTGACCAATATCAAAATTTCGAATTTCTTCAATAGAAACTAATTTATTGTCATATTTATAAGCAGATGCAATATTTGTTTTTTTTAAAATTTTGTACCAGCCTGGAAAATGGAGATAATTAAGAGCTAGCCCAGAAGGTTTATTTGAAATAGCTCCATAAATCTTTGCGTAATGGTAAGGAAAAAATCTCTGTGGAATTTTCCATGGATTATATTTTAGCGGAATTCTAAACTTAGAATTTTGTATTTTTTTGATGTTGATATACTTTTGATAACCATAAAAAAATTCATCCCCTCCATCATATGACATCGCAACTTTGAAATCTTTACGAATTTCATTAAACAATTTAAATAAAGGTATTGCAGAGACATCAGCAAATGGTTCTGCCATTTTCTCGATAAGGTCTTTGCAAATAGTTTCTAGCTCAAACTCTGAAATAGAAATTTCTCTATGATTGTCTGAATAAATTTCCGCAATGGCACGTGCTTGATCGGCCTCTGAGTATGAACTTTCGGCAAATTTAAATGTGTATGTCTGAATGTTTTCGTTAAGATTCCTTTTCGCTAAGGCTATTCCTAGTCCACTATCTATTCCACCACTCAATAAGGAACAGATAGGTACATCAGATTTATAACGAGCCTTAATGGATTTAGTTAATATTTCTTCTAATTGGTCGGTATCCACTGTTTCTTTTACTGAGCTAATTTTAACAGAATTAGTTTTCAGGATATCATATCTTTTAATCACACATTTAGTATTTGAAAGATCAATCATACCATAACTGCTTGGCATTAGTGACTCTACGTGTTTGAAAATTGACTTACCAGGATTGATCCATCCCTTTGATAAAAATTGGTCGCGAACTTCATGATTTATGTCGTTTTTATTAAATAGAGACACGCACCTTGGATCTGATGAAAAAACCATTTCCTCAGCACTGTTTCGGAAAAAAAGTGGCTTTACTCCAAACTTATCAATAGAAAAAATTATTTTTGCATTTCTTTTGTCCAAATATACAAAAGAAAACATTCCTTGGAGTTCACTAAGAATAGATACACCAAATTTTTCAAGCAGCGCCCATAGCACTTTAGTATCAGACACTGTATCATTATTACATAATTTTAAATTGTATCGCTTCTGAAGTTTTTGATAATTGTATATTTCTCCATTGAAAACAAGGATTCCATTTTCATTACAACAGGGCTGATTACTATTTGTTGTTAGATCTATGATTGAAAGCCTACAATGTAAGGCGGAGTAAAAAAACTCTTTATATTTTCCACTGGAAATCCCGGTAAAGTCCGGGCCACGCAACTTTAAAGTGTCTTCTATCTTCTTTAAATCATGGTTTATTTTCTGTTTTGAAAGGGATAAGTAATATCCGCACATTTTTTGAACTCTGTTATTTTACTTAAATAAGTAGTCAACTTAATGGACATTAAATTGCCAACCATAATGTTGTTAGTTTGCTGATAAGGTTTTTCATAATATCAATAAACTATTAATTAATGCTTTTCAATAATTGAAACAATGGCCACTTATTCTTCGAGACCAACAAAATCTAACAGCCTACCTGATTTGTTTATATTTTCTCTGAAATGCGAGTGGCCTACTAATAATATTTGAAGATCGAAGGTTGATATATTGTACACATCATCTGTTAGGAAATAATCTTTTAGCAGTTGGTTGGGGCAATGATCTAATAAGGGATCATATATAAATATTTCATTTTTCAATTTTTGGGTAAGTTTCAAAGCAATTTCCAAGGCAGGACTTTCACGGAAATCATCTATATCTGGCTTAAATGTTATACCAAGTATAGCAATTTTTAATTTACCTCCCATTCGAGAGGATCTTGATCTATCTACTTCACGTTCAATAGTGTCTAATACGTATTTAGTTTTGGCTTTGTTTTGTATTCGAGCCGACTTGATTACTCTGGTAATTTCTTCATTTCCATTAATTAGGAACCATGGATCTACAGCAATACAATGTCCTCCTACGCCAGGTCCAGGCCTAAGAATATTTACCCTAGGATGCCTATTGGCGAGTTTTATCAGCTCCCAGACATTGACACTTAATTTGTCACATAACATAGATAATTCGTTAGCAAATGCAATATTTACGTCCCGAAAACTGTTTTCAGCAAGCTTTGATAGTTCTGCGATTTCTGGGCTACTGGATATAATACACTCCCCAGTAGAAATTATTTCATAAAACTGTTTAGCTAATTCCGAGCATTTCGGTGTGGCACCCCCAATTACTCTATCATTATGAATAATTTCATAAAGTACATTTCCAGGCATTACGCGTTCGGGGCAGTAAGCAAAATGTATGTCATTTTTTTTAGACAGTTTATTAGGCATTATCAAATCAGGCCTTAAACTTTCTAAAAATTTAAGGACAGTTTTTGATGTGCCAGGCGGACATGTCGACTCTAATATTATTAAATTACCGGGCGACAATACTGAAGAAATATCTTTGACAGCCTTCATCACATATTTAAGATTTGGTCGGCTAAAAGAATCTATTGGTGTTGGCACAGCAATAATAAAAGTATCAGATGGTTCGACTTTATCTGTTGCTCTTAAAAAGCCACTTTTTATAACTTTTTTTACAACTTCTGCCAGTTGCGGTTCAACAATATGTATTCTACCTGAATTAATTGTTGACACCACATTGGGATTGGTATCCACGCCTACAACTCTTATTTTATGATTCGAGAAAACTGCTGCAGTAGGAAGACCGATATATCCAAGACCTATAACGCAAATTTGATTCATTTTATTTTCGCCTATCTTTTTCTTGCCAATAATTTCGTAATGCAATGATTATTTTATGGACTGCTTTACCATCTCCATATGGATTTTTTACAGTAGCCATCTCATTGTACAAAATTTTATTAGTCAATAGCTGAGCAACTGTACTCACAATGCTACCGACTTCAGTTCCAACCAACTTAGCTGTCCCGGCTTGCACTGCTTCTGGACGCTCAGATGTATCACGCATGACTAGAACTGGTTTTCCTAACGTTGGTGCCTCTTCTTGAATGCCACCAGAATCAGTAAGGATTAATTCACAATTAGCCATCAAGTGTATCATAGTTCTGTAATCCACAGGGTCAAACAGGCAAACATTCTTTAATCTATTAAGGTTTTTATAGACTATATTTCGAACATTTGGGTTTAAGTGTACCGGAAAGACAAATTGGTAATGCTTAAACTGCCTTGATAGTTGAATGATTGCAGAGCAAATATTTTTTAAGCCATCTCCATGGTTCTCTCTACGATGGGATGTTATCAATACATATTTTTTCTCAAAGTTCAAGCCGATTGAGTTCTGTAAGGTTTTAAAAATAGTATTCATTTTAGAAGAGTCCTTATCCAAAACATATAACAGTGCGTCAATTACAGTATTTCCCGTAATATGAATAATTCCTGGATCAGTTCCTTCAGCTAGCAAGTTTGCTTGAGCGGCAAAAGTGGGGGCAAAGTGTATGTCCGCCAATACACCTGTTAACTTTCTATTTCCCTCTTCGGGCCATGGAGACCTCATATTACCTGTCCTTAGACCAGCTTCAACATGTCCAATTGGAATCTTAAAAAAATAAGCCACTAATGATGACGCAAAAGTTGTAGCAGTATCTCCATGGACTAAAATCATATCTGGTTTTTCAAATAAAAAAACATGTTTTAAAGCAGTCATAATCGCTGCAAAAGAATCGATCAATGTCTGATCTGATTTCATTAGATTTAAATCATAATCTGGCACTAATCTGAACAAAGTTAATACCTGGTCTAACATTTCACGATGTTGGCCAGTGACGCATACCAATGTTTGAAAGGAACTAGTTTTTTTTAGTCCTAAAACAACTGGAGCCATCTTAATAGCTTCTGGACGTGTACCAAATATTACCAGTATTTTCTTTTTATCATTCATTTAAGTATTTTTCATATGTAATTATCAACACACACCTTCTTATTAATCCAAACAAACAGAGTTATGTTTGGCAATGTTTTTAGATCGAGTTTAAACATTTTCATAATAAAAATATTAGAAATCATGATATATAACCTCATTTTTCAAAAATTGAGAGAGATACGTGCGGTTGGTTTTGAAAGAATTAATATATTAAATTTTCCAAACTTCTATTCTCTGAAAACTTTCAGCCAAGTTATTAATATTTTCATCCCCCCACAGCCAAACACATGGTCCATCTATATCTATAAAATAACAACTGAAGATTAATTGTCTCTAACCTGGCAAATCCAAAAAGCTACATTGAAACAGTTGGTCTCTTTTATAAAATTAACATTATAAACTACATAATCATATCGGGTAGGAGAGACAAAATCGAGAAGTATTTTAAATTATGAAATAATCGCCATTTAACTAAATTATAGACGAATTTAATCACTTGAATGGTTGGTTGTCTCCATCATTCAACATAGTTTTAAAAACACTACACGACTTCGACAAACTTTCGAATGTTCCATTGTCGATAATCCGTCCACCGTCAAAAACAAATATTTCATCGCAATTACGGACTGACGATAAGCGATGTGCCACCATTATAATAGTTATGTTCCTACCTAATCGGCGCATTGATTCAACTATAAATTTTTCTGTTATGTTATCTAGTGCACTAGTAGCCTCATCCAATATTAGAATATCAGGGCTATTGTACAGGCATCTTGCAATGGCTATTCTTTGTATCTGCCCTCCTGACAATCTTACTCCTCGATCTCCAACTAGGGTTTCATACCCGTGTTGTGTCTGTTTCATTATGAAATCATGCAGTTTAACCTGCTTAGAAACTTCTATCAAACGTGTTGTATTAATTGAATCACTTTTAATTCCAAAAGCGATGTTTTCTGAGATTGTTCCATCGATCAGATGAATATCTTGGGGGACATGACCAATTATATTTCTCCAATTCGATAAAAGCTTTTTATCGATTATACGATCGTCAACTTTCAAATAACCAGATGAAGGCTCTAATAAACCCAATATAATATCCATCGTAGTTGATTTTCCACTACCTGTTGGGCCTACAAACCCTACGCTTGTATTGATATTTATTTTTAAATTAATATTTTTTACAGCCTCAAAATGGGATTGAGGGTATTTTAGACAAACATTTTCGAGGCTTATGTATTTGTTAAAAATAGGTTTTTCGATTAAATTTCCAGTTGAGGCAACCTGAACTTCAGCGGACCTAATTAACTGTGCATTTATTCGTGCTGATATTCCTTTAGAATATGTAATTTGAGTAATGGCCACATAAATTTGTTGCAAAGCAGGTAGAAGCCTATAGCCAGCAAAAACATATACTGAAACGGTTGGTATAACATTCATCAGATTATCACTAAATCTGATAACATAAAGTAGCACGAGTAATAAACTACCAAATACAATTAACTCAATGACATATCTTGGAATTACTGCAATTGAAGATGCTGCAGCTTGGCTTGTGGCATACTTCGTGGCTGCTCTATTGAACCGAGAAATGTATCCATCTTCATTTTGCGTAAGCTTAATAACTTTAAAGGCGTTAAACGCTTCAAATGTAACTCTATATCTTGATTTATCACTTAAGGCACGCACTTGTCCAACTCTAAATAATAACGCTCTGACAAATGAATAAAGTATTAAATAAATTGTAGCTAATACAATAACCACTATCATTGTGATTTGAAAATTAACTGCGATTAATACACCTAAAATTAAAATCACAACTAAGGTTTGGGCTATTAAATTCAACAACGGTAAAAGTAATTGCGCTACAAACTCATTTACTTCAGAAAGAACGGTTTGGCCGAGTTCAGAACTTTGTTGACTTAAATATTCTGAATAAGATTGGAAAAGAAATCGTGAGAGTATGCGTTGCCCAATATCACGTTCTCCATTGTATGCGAAACGTACTTGTAAATACATAGTTAAGATTTTTAAACCTGATGAAATCGACAACAATAAAAAACATAGGCCACCCAAAAATATTAGGAATCCTTTTAGATCACCACCTCCAATTTTCAAAAAAATATTGTATAATATTATTAAATAATTGTTATTAGAAACTAAGTCGGGTTGAGATATGATTGCAATAAACGGCATTAAAGAAACCACACCTGCGGCGTCAACTGTAGCCGTTAAGAACATAAGCAATAGCAGAAGGCTGCCATTTCTTCGGGCTCTAGGTTCTAAAATTCTATAGATTTCTCTAAGTATTTGTATCAAAGTTATTTTCCTTCAAGATCTATATCTCTTTAACATATTTTTTTTACTAATCTCACAAAATAGTTATGACATAACTATTAAGCTATTTGGGGACATTTTATTTAATGGAATAATACTCAAATTTCAAAATTTTAATCTATAATCAGTCTTTTAAAGATAAGATATCTGAATTCAATGAAAATATAGATAAAGATTAACATTCATTTTTCCAGTTTTTAATTTTTTCAAATGCCGAAATAAGTACTTCGAGGCTTTCCTCTTCCCAAATCCAGACCCCTCTTCGTTTGGAGAATGGCTGACTACCATACAAAAAACCACGATCTTCTAGGTGTTCTACAGGATGATATTCGGTTACTACCTTAGTGAAAATAAATGAAGATCGCTTGTTGAACACACTCAAAGAATGAGTTCCATTTGAGGTAAATAAGTTTGTGTAAGCAAGTTCATATAAAGCTGCTCTTTGATATATATTAAAAGCTCCTTGGAAAAACACTGGACACCCTCGAAGCTCATTCGGTCGATCAATATTTTCAGTATCTGGTATTAATACAACAAGAAATCCAGAGTTATTCAGATAGTTTGAAAATTGTTTAAGAAGTTTATAATCTGAATTCCTACTCTCTTGAAAAGGGTAGGAACGAAGTGTGAGGGTAACAAAAGGCTGATCTACATTATATTGTTCCAGCCACTGTTTTACTCTATCAGTATCATCCTGGTTAATGGCTATGCCATCAAATTTAGTACCTTTTTGTTCATGTTTATAAATGGTTCGGTGATTAATTTTTTGAGGATATCTTATAGAATAAGTGTAAGGATAAACTAGGGCAGCGCAAGATAAAATATGGTTAACGGTTGAAATATTGGATACTACATCAACACTTTCACATTCTTGATAAAGATGCGCTATTGGTAGAAGAATATCATAAATCCTTTGCTTTTTTTTTTCAGTGTTAATAAAGTTGATCATTCCTGTTTTTTGCTCCCATGGCCTCACTTTCATGTTTGCTATAATCAAAAGTTCAAATTTTTCGATCCCATAATTTCTGAAATAACAGGACGCCTCATAAAGAAAGTAAGTAATATCAAAGGTTGCTGGGTTAACACCAAGATCATAAATTGCTACATTACGTTTTATTTTCAAATTTTCAATATTAGTAGAATCTCTTGAAAATACATTCCTAAAAAGACGAGCTATTAATCTAAATCTAAGTAGGTTTTTGATAACTTTTTTAATTATTTGATTCATGAATCATAGAGGTTTCTAAGAGTTCTATCTTTGACAAGACAAATTTTTCAATATTATTTTGATCGAACAGATAGCTTGCTACACCAGCCGATTGACCAGCCTCGATATCTGAAATTCGATCACCTATCATTATAGCATTTTCAGGAGAACATCTCATTGACAACAACAATCTATTTATCATTTCTGGCTTTGGCTTACGACATTCACAATCCAACGAATAATGTTTTACTTTCGCCCCCAACAAGTGAGGACAAATTTCTATTTTGTTAATGTGACCTCCTGCTTTTGCTATTTGCTCTAACATCAAGTTGTGAAATTGATTAACTTCCTCTAGAGAAAAAAAGCCACGTGCCACACCTGATTGGTTAGTCGCTATTACAGCGTTAATTTTTCGTCTTTTTAATTCTTTTAGAAGATTCAATGAACCGGGCATCCAATACAAATCTGATTTATAAATAGGATAACCCGTATCCCTTATTAAGGTTCCATCACGATCAAATATTAACAATTTAATTTTCTTTGGCACCATTATTCAAAAAACTTTTTTATAATTATATCTTAAAGCAATGACTTGATCTTGCCAAATATTTATAGTTTCCGTGATCCACCATGCTAACATTATCAAAAACAAATACATTATCTCAATGATGCATTAAAATTCAATAAGCTAAATTTGGATTAATATCATTGATAGTATTCCATCTATCAAGTAATACAGGATGACTACTAAAACCATTTTTTTCTGTTAGGATTTTTTTGAGTTCAAAGGCTTGCTCAATGCAATCATCAATATCTACAAGGTACCTGTAACTCCCAGCTCTACCAATTGAAAAAACACCTTTTGGCATTAATTCGAAATATTTTTCTGCTTTGAGCATTTCCTTTTTCAAAGGAAGAGGGTAGTGCTTCCCGTTTTGAGATGGATACTCAATACCAATTAGAGAGTTCTTATCTTTGTGATGTGTAAATTTTTTATATTCGACAAGACGAGTTTGTTTTTCCTTACCTGGATAATATACAAAATACACGTTTTTAGGAAAAACGTATTCACTGGGAAATACCATAAGATGCACATCACGTCCCATGAATGCTAATTCTCCAAAACAGGCATCAAACAATATATCTGGCGAAATCGTACTAACAATGTAGTC
The DNA here is from genome assembly GCA_002691585.1 of Legionellales bacterium. Classification (GTDB taxonomy): domain Bacteria; phylum Pseudomonadota; class Gammaproteobacteria; order Comchoanobacterales; family Comchoanobacteraceae. The sequence goes on along the minus strand of NZIM01000017.1, from coordinate 1,935 downwards.
ATAAGAGTACTTTACATCATTCATATAAATCGATTTATTTTTTATATCAAATTTTTGAATTGTTGTGTTTAATAAAATCTTACATTTCCCCTCTATTGAATCAAAAAAGTGATTGTAGCCATCCTTAGCAATTGGATAGCCTGACATGCAATTATCAAGAGCAGCCCTGGGGCCATCCTTGATTGTCACTCCTTTTGGTGACCATTTGAAGGTATCAATTTTGCTTGCCTCAATTTGCCACATCTTTTCTGTATAATTTTTTACAATTTTATTATATAGGATAGTTCCTACAGAATTTATCCAAAACTCTTCAAAGTTTTTAGAATATTCAACACCGTGAACGTTCTCGATTTGTGAAATGATTTCATTAGAGTCAGGCATTGCTCTTACATCATCCATGTGAATTGGAAAATTATAAAAAGCATTGTCTTGCTCTACATATGATATGAACTGATGGTCTCCACAATCTCTCAATGGCACGATCGAATCTAGATATCGATATATTTCTTTGTTTTGAGTGAAAAAATGCCTAGGTCCAAAAGTATAGGGATGACCTCCATAAAAATGCGTTCTGACACCAGCCCCAAGTTTGTCTGCCTTATCTATGATGGTAATATCAAATTCATTAACCTCGCTCAGCTTATGTACCGCGGCACAGCCAGCGGTACCTGCACCAATTATTAAGACTTTTTTTTTCATTGATTTGTCCTTCATTGAACCTCATCGACATATATTTTTTTATAATAAAATAGATTTTAATAATACTGTTCGACTAACAACTTCCATTCATCTAGATTTAATTCTAATTTTGATAATTTGTAGGATTCCAATTCATCTAAGATCTTAGAAAAATTTTTGGATATAGAAATATTTTCTAAAACAAACGCTAATCCAATTTTCTTTTGCTTGCACTTATCAATAAAGGTTTCTAATTTGATACCATCAGGCAGCATGGTTAATGAATACATAACGATCATATCACCCTCATGCAAAACATTTAGTGCTTCAAATAATTGATGAAAACAATTGTCAAAACTGCTCTCAAGATTAGGCAAGATGAATGTTCCATTTTTTTGTGATACATACTCTCTGATACAACTATTTTGTGCTGGAACAGGAATACTCATTCCCCCAAATTCCCTAGAGCTGACGTAACCTTTATATTTCAAAATTCAAGTCCCTACCCAAGTATTCACGGCCAATTTCTGTTGCGACACTTTCTGATAATAATTTGTAGAAGATACCAACTCCCCTATCTGCGCTTTTTGTATTTCCTGCAGGAGCAAAGAGGTTTTTGAAGCGGCAATTTATTGAAATTCTTGTGTCATTAGTTTCATTAATCACATTACCATGAAACAGAGTTCCAGAAAAAAGAACTACATCTGATGGATCAACGTTCAAGAATTTGGCTTTTGACCAGTATTTCTGCCTCAAAGCCTCAAGCCCTTCAACTTCAAAAGTTGTCATTTCATAAAAAATTTCTTTCGATGTTTGTCGGTCGAAATAAAACATTGAATTTGTATCGTAACCTTTTGTAAATGCAGTCCACATTACAAATTCAAATGGTGACTGACCTGACAGCGTGTCTGTGTGCATTCCTAATATAGAAGATTTATCATTTGGCATTTGAATGGATAAATTCAGTTTACGCTGAATCAATAAATCAGGACCAAATAGTGAATCTAATAGCCCTTTGGCCATTTTATAATAGTTTTTATCCCAGTTTTCTTGAGCATTTAATGCCCTAAATGCATTCAGCCTTATAGAATTTAACTCTACTGCGTATTGTGCAGTTAATCTTGATTTTTTAAAAAATTCTGTTGTTGACTGATCTATAATCTCTTTAAAACTTTTCCAGCATTCTAAGTCTTCATTTTTATGTATAACTAAACCATCTCGTCTGAGACAATCCATTGTATTTTTAAGCATCATTTT
>NZIM01000016.1 GCA_002691585.1 Legionellales bacterium | reverse complement strand
TACTTTTTCAGGATTTTCTAATACCTGCCCTTCAAATGATGGAGGCTTTTCTTCTGATGGAGACTATAGCGTATATGATGGTTATGAACATACTTTAGAAAAAATCTTAGAACTTCATGAAGCAAACTGCCCTGTTTCTCATATAAAGAAGTTTCACTTAGTCAAAGGAGACGCATCTAAGACAACCAAAGATTGGGTTAAAAACAACCCTCATGCAATTGTAGCTATGGCAATATTTGATATGGATATCTACCACCCAACAAAAAATGCACTTGAAGCAATTTTGCCCTTATTAACTAAAGGGAGCCTGCTGGTTTTCGATGAACTAAATTATAATAAATTTCCAGGTGAGACAATAGCATTAAGAGAAGTTCTATCCACAAAAAACATTAAACTCCATCACTATCCACACCAACCATCGTGTGCTTGGGCAGTATGGGGGGAATAAAGATACTATTTCTCGACCCATAAAATATTTAATTCAGCTCTATAATTTTAAATGAATATGGCAGCATCATATCGTAACATTTTTAACCCTGATTGATATCTAGCTGACTGTATCTTTTTTTCAGAAATAAAATGCTCTAAAAGGTTTGCTCCTGCTTTATGTGCTAATGGATACCCACCACCAAAACGAGGATTTACTTCACCAAGGAAGAACTTCTCACCTGCGAACATAAACTGTATATTAACTACACCGTAAAATGTATGTCTTTTTATCAATTTGATTACATGAGTTGCGAGCATTGGATCATTCATAGTAATACCTTGGCTGACCTCACCTCCTCTTGTTTTAATACGCCTACGTTGACACATTTCAAGCACATCACCATTTTGTCCTACAAAAACATCAACGGTCACCTCAAATTCATAGGGTACGTATGCTTGTACGAGATACTCATCATGCTTTAACATCATAAGATGGGCAAAAGACCAAACTTTCCCAGACTCTATACAATAAATACCAACACTACTTGAGCCACCTCTTGGCTTAAGAATAACTTTGTCACCTTGAAACATATTTTCTTTATAATCCTTAAGTAAAGAAGTCTGAGGCTGATTCATCTCAGGCATAGATAACACATCAAGGTACATACTATATTTGTCTCTAAAAAGTCTTATCGTGTCTAATTCGGAGATATTGATATTAACCCCTTTTGATAAAAAGTAATCTCTTTTAGATGCGAATAATAAAAGCTCTGTATCAATTAAAGGAATAATTAAGTCTACCTTATATTCGTCACATATAGCGTCAATTTTGAGAAAGTATTGCTCATCGATCTTTTTTTGAACCGTTATCCTAACATCACAAAGGGACAAGCCAGGCGCTAATGGATCACAATCAACACCTATCACGTTAACGTTTGGTATGGTATCACGAATATTTTCTACTAAGCTAACTCTACGACCAATACTTGTTAATAGTATATTCATAAATCAGCACCCCGATCCCCAGCTTTATAATGAATCATTACACACCATACTTTCTGTTAGGCGCAAAAGCCTCTCACAATCTTTTAAACTTACACCTGGTTTTTTTAATGATTTTTCTTCTATCATATGTATAAATGTCCGCATTTGACGAAAGAATCCTGGCTTATAGTCTTTATCTTCATCGTCGATCTCAATTTCATGCTCACATAAGTTTTTGTCTATCCACTTCCCATGTTCTAGTGGCTGAAAGATGACAGTAACACCTTCACCATATAGCTTAACACCCCATCCTCCTGGCGAATACCAATGTGCAACATATTGACCTAGAGCTCCAGTCTTATACTTTACTGAAACCGAGAACTGATCCCCCTTCACTTCTTCAAGACGATTCGAAAAAGAGATACATTGCTCTATTTCTCCTCCAAAGAAATCTATTAAGTCTAATGTATGTGTACTATTTGCATATAACCAGTTTGACCTAATTTCAGAACGCACACGATCTTTGACTCTCCAAAAGCGCTCATGACCTTCAATTGACACACCTAATAATTGGCCATGATCTTCAATAATCTTTTTTCCCTTCTGAAAAACGGAATAAAACCTACGATTATAGCCGACCATATTGAGTGTCCTAAAATGCTCTGCAATACTAGATAAATCTACTACTTCTGCATAAGATAGCCCAGGTGGCTTTTCCAAAAAAATAGGAATCTGTAATGGCAATAAATTTTTTGTTACACTATACATTTGATCTGCAGAGACCAAATTCAATATACCATCGGGTTGCTCTAATTCGATCATCTCTATAACATCTTGATAACAGTTTGGAATATCATATTCCATAGCTATGTCCTTAGCCTTCCTATAGGTTCTTGATGCAATTCCTACAACCAAGATATTGCTAAAACCTTTTAAAACATCTAAATGTATTCTGGCTATTTGACTTGCACCAATAATGACTATCTTTAACATCTATTTAAAATCCTCAACTGGAAAAGCTACTAGGAATATTAACCAACTGCCTATATAAATTGCGAACATTATTTAAGTTATCACAAATACACCCCTCAAATGGTTTCAAATAACATAATGGCTCCCAAACGGGTCTGACCATAATATTAGCTTGATTTAAATCATCTAAAAAATGATCTCGATCTTCCTTGTGTTCGAACAATAAAGTATTTAACCAATAATTTGACCTAGTACCTTCGGGCTCTAAAAGGTGTCGACACTTTTTGTGATCTTTAAAGAACTCTTGGTATTTCTCAGCAAATGATCGCTTCGAAGCCAAAAAAGTATCGATTTGCTCCAGCTGAGCTAAACCTAATGCCGCATTTAAATTTGGAAGACGATAGTTATAACCAACCACATCATGAATATATTCCCACTGATGTGGTAACTTTGCAGTCGTTGTAAGATGTTTTGCCTTTTTTGCAATCCCTTCATCATTGGTTACAATCATACCGCCACCGCCTGTTGTCATGATTTTATTGCCATTAAAACTAAACACGCCCATTTTACCAAATGTACCTGTATGCTGCCCTTGGTAAAAAGAACCTAGTGACTCTGCTGCATCTTCAACGACAGATATATGATGAGCTTTACAAATTGAAACAAGCTCTTTTATCTTTGCTGGATGCCCAAACGTATGCATGGGTAAACACGCTTTTATCTTTCTACCTGAGGCTCTATGCACAGACGTATTATTATTCATTACTGTATCTTTTTCTAAAAAGTTTCTTAACGCACTAGGACAAAGACTTAACGTATCTGGGTTAATGTCCAGGAAGATTGGGTCTCCACCACAATACTTAATGGCATTCCCTGTTGCTACAAAGGTGAGCGGTTGGGTAATGACTAAATCATTTTGTCTCACATCACTTAGTTGTAATGCAACGTGTAGTCCACATGTTCCATTAACAACAGCAATAGCGTAATTAGCACCAACATACTTTGCAAACGCTACCTCAAATTGATCGACATATGCACCAACACTCGACACAAACGTTGAATCTATTGCATCCAGTACATACTTCTTTTCATTGCCCATAAACGATGGTGCATGTAATGGAATATATTTATCATTCGGGTAAAGTCTACGAATAAACTCAATGACATCGTTAAACATTGTAAATATCTGTTTTATATTCTTTTAAATACTTGCTATTTGTGAACCAATCAATGGTTTCTGTTAAGCCCATTTCAAGAGTGTATTTTGGCGTAAATCCTGTCAAATCATTTATTTTCTTGTTGTCACACCACAATCTAAAGACTTCAGATTTTTTTGGTCTTAAGCGGTTTGTATCAGTAACAAGTTCAACATTACTACCCATCAGCCTTTTAATTGTATTAAATAGATCACCTATAGAAATTTCTTGATTGGAGCCAATATTAATGGTCTTTCCTGCTGTATCAGGAGATTCCATAATTTGTAACAAGCCTAAACATGTGTCTAATACATAGTTAAAATCTCTTGTCGGTGCCAAGTCGCCAAGCTGAATCTGTGATTTTCCAGCTGCAATTTGACTGATAATAGTTGGTATCACTGCCCTTGCTGACTGTCTCGGGCCGTAAGTATTAAATGGTCTGGCAATAGCCAGTGGCAGCTTAAAACTATTAAAAAAACTCATTGCCATCGCATCTGCACCTATTTTTGAAGCACTATAGGGAGATTGTGGTTGTAAAGGGTGCTTTTCATTGATAGGGACATATTGTGCAGTACCATAAACCTCACTTGTTGAGGTATGAACTATTTTTTTTACCCCATTTTCCAATGCAGCCTGGCATATATTCAAAGTCCCTGTAATATTGGTTTCAACGTAGCTTTGTGGTGCGATATAAGAATAAGGAATTGCTATTAAAGCAGCTAGATGAAAAATGTAATCCACATCTTTTGTGATACTTTTACAAAAAAACGGATCTCTAATATCGCCACAAATGATTTCAATCTCATTTTTGCACGCTATTTGCTCTAACCAACCCCAATTATTAAAGGAATTATATTGAGATAATGCAACAACTTCATAACCTCTGGCATGCAATAATTCCACTAAATGAGAACCAATAAAACCATCTGCACCAGTCACTAGAATTTTTCTTATTTGTTTAGACATAGAACCTCTGTCAATTTAAACATAACACTTTATCGTTACCCCATTCTTCAGCATAACGTTTTGCAGCTCTTTTTAGAACATCTTTTCGGTCATAACCCGCGTCAAAATCTTTAATCATCCAATTAAGGTAGTCACCAATTCTTTTCGCAGCCAAACCATCTCGAAATGGGTCTAAATCATTTATAATGGATGACCAATCACCGAAGCCCTCAATGCCTTTTTTTGATTTGAGATGTTTTAATAGAGCATCTTTGCATTGCACCCAACTATCAAAAACAACTTTACCCTTTGGCAACTCATTTAATTTGCTTCTTGCTCCCTCTCTATTTATCAGTAGACAAGGAAGACCATGAACTGCACACTCTAAAGCTGCAGTACCCGCAGATAAATGACCATGAATGGATATGTCAGCAGCTAAACTTGCAACCAATGGAGAAGCTTTGGTCGTAAGGGCAATCGTTTCTTCAAAAATATAACAACGCCCTGTATTTATTGCGGCATCTAATAAAGGACCTATCTTCGGCAAACGTGATCTTAATGTTCTAGCAACTTTTGGTTTGAAAATTACACCTAGCTTATCATCTTCAACCAGTAACTCTAAGATATATCGATAATTCTCTTCCTGTAATGAATGTCCTGTATGCCACCTTTCATCTTGATGCGAATTCTCATCAAATACTGCAACGATATAATTTGCACCATTTGCCTTAAGCTGTTGTCTAATTGTCTTCGCTTCTTGCTCAAGATGATGCTTAGCATAATCTCTTGGATAACCTGTAATAATATAATAGGGACATTGAGATTTGATTTTTTTATCTATCTCAAAGCTAAAATTTGAGAAGGCAAAATAAATATCTGATTCAAACGCACAGCCTTCATTCTCATAACCATCAAACATGAGTTGCTGCATAACGAAAACACCATTATTCTCTTCCAATACGTTCTTTTTTATAGCGTGATTAGCCGTGTATTTGTACCAATCATAGTCTATACGAACATTGTTTTTGGCATATAAACTTTCATGCCTTTTGAAAGAAAGTGCATATAATTTGGCCAGCCTAGATAAATGTTTATGTTCTGATCGCGTAGAGCCATTGATATTATAGGGAGCATTATATCTAAGTGAATTGAAAAAAGTAAAATAATCCTGAAAAAAAGTCATCCCGTGACTTTTGAGACTTAAAATGAAATCATTTTTCACATTCCTTATATCTACCATCATATTGTCAATTGATAACTTGGAGTTTAAATAAGCAAAAAAATCTGAATGGTGCCCATCGCATTCCAGTGATAAATCGCCACGCATGCTAAATAATATTTTTGATGAATTTGACGTTTGTTGTTCTTTTGATTGTTGATTTTTGCCCAAAAAAAAGGCTTGCCTTACACTTAAGAGAAAATGTTTTAATGTTGGGAATACAAACATGAGATAGTTTTTAATTTCATATGCGTTACCCGTTAAACCAGCACCCCAAGGGAAAAAACTCAACTTAATATTCCGTTTAAGTGCATAGGTTTCAATGGAGTTTTTAAAAGGTCGATGATATGCCATCAAAACTCCTTGGCTAGAAGGATGATTTCTATTCAAGTGCCATGCAACAACATCGATAAGATAGATAATTCTTGAAATATTTTGGCGCTCTAAAATAGATGCACAGCCATTTAAACTTCTTCTAATATAATGATAAGGTACATTATGTTTTGAACTATTTTTTCTTATATCTTCAACTATACTTGAAGTCACCTCTCGAATGTCTTTGCGTGAATGACGCAATCTTATGATTTCTCCAGATGCATCGCGTACTTGCATCATCTTAAACTTACATGGCTTTATCTTAAGTGAAGAGAATTTTTTAAAAATATTTATAAACTTCAAGCTTAGCTTAGTTGCATTTATATAATAAACTTTTTTGATACCTGGAGTTCGCCAGAGCATGATTATGAACGAAAAAAATGAGAAAGCTGATAATTGTTCAATATAAAGTATCATGTACAAATATCTGTAGATGACAAGCTTGAGACATTCAAGATTGGCTCTTTATAAATTTCATCGAGCACGGTCATAAGCTTTAAGGCGTCACTCGAACAACCAGTCTCAATTGGCTTATTATTTAAAATTGCATTAAAAAAATGTTCTACCTCATAGTCCCAAGAATGATCAACATGAAAAGTGTAATGGGACTCATCTTCCCATGTTGCAGCTGGTGCTGTTGAACGACTTTTAGCGACGGTGAGCGTTTCCTCACCATAGGTGCCCGAAGATGTTTTCAAACCATTTAAAACCATGTAGCCTTTTTCTAAAAAAACTTCTAGTGAAAATAAATGTCGCCACTGCGTCATGGTAGAGTGTAATGAAGCAAGCACACCTGTCTTACTATTTCTCAAAGTCACAAATGCATTATCCTCTACATCTCCCTGCCAATATAAATTGGATAAATACGATTTTGACTCATCAAATTGACCTGCCAGGTGCAAGAATAAGTCTACCATGTGAATCCCTTGATCCATTAAGATCCCACCACCAGCATACTTCTTTTGTGACCTCCACGTAGAATAGAATGATGTATCTACGCTTTTACCGTATCGACCTCTCATCCAAAGAATTCGGCCATAATGTTTTGAATCAACCATTGCTTTCATTTTAATAATGCTTTCATGGTGTCTATGATTAAACCCATACATTAGTTTTTTTCCCGAGATAGATTCTACTTGACGTATATTTCGCATTTCATCAGCCGTAAATGTTGGTGGCTTCTCACAAAACACATGTTTACCGCATTTTAATGCACTAATAGTTAAAGGGTAATTCCGAAAATTCGGTGTACAAATAAATATAGCATCAATATCTTGATCACTTATAATTGCTTCGGCAGAATCCTTTTGCTTTGACGGATTAACTGTATTGACATGTGGATCGTATATGGCAGTAACTTCCGCAATAGTTTTTTTTAAAATTGCAGCTTCTCTTAACTGCCCCATTTTACCATAACCAATAATTCCAACTTTTATCATCATAAGCTTACGTATTGTGAACCTTTGAGTACGTTCGTATGATTTGAATCACAGCATTAATGTCATCATGAGTCATTGACAATGGTGGACGCATTCGCACTGTTTTTTCAGCTGTTGGATTGAGTAATAAACCAGATTTTTTCATTAATCTAACAAATTGGTCTCGTTTTTCTCGACTCTCTAAATCAAAAGCAATTAAATAGCCTACACCCCTAACGTTTTTGATAAACTTGAACGTTTTCAGTTGGTCACAAAGCCTTTTACCATTTATAGAGACACTATCTAATAAACGAAACTGCATCATTGCCTCTATAATGAAGCGACATCTAATGAGATCTATTACATCTCCATCAAAAGTAACCGAGAGCTTTGTTGGGGCTTTTTCAAATATATCTGAAAATTGCGAATTCACCATCACTCCAGATGTTTGAGCCTTTTTTCCAAAAACAACTATATCGGGCTGAACTGCTAAATGATTGAAATACCATGGCTTACCTGTTACGCCAAAACCTGTTTGAATTTCATCAAAAATCAATGGAATATTGAATTTTTTTGTCAGCAAGCGACTGACTTCAAATAGCTCATTATCCACATACTGATCACCTGCGGTACATCGTATCGGCTCAATCAAAACAGCAGCAACGGAATCGTCTACATATTGATATAAGTCATTGACGGTGTTTACAACAGGCCAGTCCTCAAAAAATGGGTACCCTGTCAAACGATCCATTGCTGGACCATTTGGATCACTTGCAAAATTACCATAAGCCGTGATTCCGTGAAAACTATTTTTCAACCTAATAATTTTTCTTTTTGTGAAATTTGAGGCAAATATTGCTGTCTTAATTGCAACCTCAACCGCTAAACTGCCAGTACACGTTAGCTGTATATGAGAAAATAATTGATCAGCATTAGCAAACTGGCTAAATGCATCTAAGAATAAATCATATGGCATTGACTTCATCTCATTGTGAGTAATTTTCACAGTCACAGCATCCATCACAGCTTTTTTGAAATGTTCAGAATTATAAATCGGGTGATTATAGCCTAATGCCAATGAGGAATACATCCCAAAAAGATCCATATAATGCATTTGAGTGTTTGTATCAAAAAGTAAACATCCAGAACTTCTAGAAAAATCAGGTTTTATCTTATGAAAACTACGATCTATTGTTTTAAGTTTAAGGTGCGTTTCAGCCAGTTCTACCACTTATTACACCTCATTTTTATATACATGATCTACGCCTTCTCTACTCACAGCCAAGCGTATAGCCGGCATGTCACCAGTAGCTGTAATTTTATGCCATGAGTTTTTAGGAATAAATACAAAGTCCCCTGTTTTAACCGATTGAATTTTATCTTCAATCTCAAAATCCCATGTCCCTTGTACAATATACCACCATTCATTCCAGCTTGGATGATAATGACGTCTATTCCCTTCTCCTGGCTGCTGGCAAATTAAACAAGCACTATTATTTTCACTGTCTATCACTCGATGAATCCATGAAGGTGCTTCCTTACTTTTTAAAATATCATGTATATTTCTTACGCTTTGATTTGCCTCTACATATGTTGCTTGCGATACACCATCCCCGTCAATAATCGAGGGAACATCTGCTTCAGAAACAATGTCCGTATGTAAGTCTGAAGTATAATACTGAGGGCTTGAACGATATGGTTGATGGATTGATGTATATACTGCTTCTGCTAAATTAAAATCATCTTCCGTATCAATATCAACAGTAGCAAAACCTGTTAGCGTAAAATAACCAGTTTGTCCCTCACCTCCGTGGTATGCACTATTATATCGATTCATATTCTTTTTAAACATATCCACTCTCCATGCCATTAGACCACATGCATATGCGCAAATTGGTTCCAAAAGTTGTGAAGGGGGTGTCTTTTCTAATGCTTTAAAATTGATTGGTGCGTTATTATATGTACATTCTATTTTATGTGGTACCACAGAAATCAAGGTATCAAATGATTGATCAAGCATTTTAGTAACAAAAGCTTTAATCTGATCAGGAGTAATAAATGGAGACGTTGATAGAAACTGAAATAAAATATCTAAATCAACATTAGAAATAAACTCTAAAGCAAAATCATCGTTTGTAGCCTCATCAGACGCATACCAATCAGGTCGGTGGTAAAAGTTCACACCTAAGTCCTTAGCTATTGTCTCAAAAACCTTTGAGTCAGAATTAATGTAGATATCTTCTTTTCTAAATTGTTTTGACTGAATCACCGCATTCACAATATGGAAGATAAGAGGCCTTCCCCCCAGTAAACGTAAATTTTTATTCTTCACTCTTTTACTACCTGATCTAACAGGAATCATTGCTACTTTTTTAAGACTAAGCTGATCTCTCATGATACCTTTTCAACTTCCTTCCATATCCAGTTATGATTAAATAAATATTGCTTCTCATATGATTGACTTAATTGGTCTAAAACATCTAACGCCTCATTGGAAACACCTTGATCAATGGCATACTGCCTTCTTAACTGTAATTCCTCAAACTCGTTATCTGACTCAGAAGGCTGCCAACCACAACGACGATAAATAGGTAAATCTATTCCATCAGCTAACTTAGTTCTAGGCACTTTATTCTTTTTCATAATTTTTTTTGTCGCAGTTGATTCATGTGTACCCAAGTGCTGATAGATCTGCTTGAGATACACATCTGGATTCAACACAAAGCACTCAAATGGAATAGTGATTAATCTAGCTTTTAGATGACCTGCCAATTTTTTCTTAAACAACTCTGTTCTTTGGTAGACACTCAACATACTATAAACAGCTCTATCAAATTCATTGCCTTGTAAAAACTCTTTTTCGTATCCATAAACAAAGAAAGGCACATAAACATTTTGATATTGATAATATGGTGTAAAAGCTCTTGGCATATTAACGTTATATAACCTTTTCATATTCAAAGCCTGCTGCTTTAGCATGTACAGCGGATGTCTAATAATTTCAATGAAAGTGATTTGATCCTGGTATGCATCAAATAAGGGCTTACTATCCATTAAAAGATTATGAGTTGTCAAATTCAATATAGGCCGCTCTTTTTTTATTCGATCTGGAATAAGCTCATCCCCTTTCTGAAATGCCCTTTTAAAGTATTTAAAAGGAGAAGGATGCCGAAAAACAGATGATAAATCGGAATATCTAAAGTTTATCCTTCTCGACATCATTGTTTCATATATCATCTCGTCTAACTTCATTTGAATCATTAGCTTAGCAGCATCATCTGTAATTTTATCAAAAGCATGCATCTGACAAATACTTTCAACTTCTGTTGAATAGTTCATAATTTCAACTCGATCAAGAGATGAAATAAGCGATGTAAACAATGTTTTACCGCAACCGGGCTGACCATCGACAACCACTACTTGATGGCCAAAAGATTTTGGTCGAACCACATTAGGTGATGGGCGCCCGATACTTGGAGCAGGCAACTTCATACCTGCTCGGCAACCTGCAATGGTTTTAAAGCACCCGCTACGTACTGCTCAACAATATCACATATTATATGTGATATTAATGTATGCACCTCTTGTACTCTTGGCGTATCTTTAGAAGGCACAATAATTGAATAGTCACTTACAGAATGAATGACACCGCCATCACATCCTAATAAAGAAACCGTTGTAGCACCAATTGCCTTTGCTGCTTGGTGTCCTTTTAATACATTTTGGCTGTTACCTGAAGTGGATAAACCAATGCATAGATCTTTCGAAGTGACTTGAGCTTCAACCTGTCTTTTAAAAATATCATCAAAGTGATAATCATTTCCAATGGCTGTTATTATTGAGGTATCTGTTGTTAAAGCTTGAGACTTCAAAGCGCGTCGTTCAAGCTTAAATCGACTTACCAACTCAGCAGCCATGTGCTGAGAGTCCGCCGCACTACCACCATTACCATACCAAAAAATCCCACCATTGTTTTCTATAACTTTTGCGACCCTTAGAGATATTATTTCAATTTCTTGAATAAAATTAGAAGATTTTGAAACCAATGCCATATGATCTTCAATAGTTCGGTTAATGATGTTATGAACTTCTATCATGCTTATACCTCTACGTTAATGATAGTGCTGTCTGAGCTTGAGTAAACCGCTCCTTTGTGCCAATATCGAGTGCTTTTGACATTGAAACATAACCTATAAATTTTTTAAATACTTTTTTCGCAAAAAAATCTTCCTCAATAGAGGATTTCTCATTCAAAGGAATGATATTAATGGCGCTTTGGTTCATAATATAAACACCTGAACTCTCGTATAATCCATCAATAAGATTTTCTTTTTCACTAAATGATATAATGTTCGAGCACCGATCTAACTGGATCATACCAACATCTTTACGGTCATTGGCATGACTAACAGCAATAGTAACATCAGCATCTTTAGCGTTATGATGCTCAAGCATTTTTTGATAGTCTATGTCACAAAAACTATCCCCGTTTTGAACAAAGACAGTTTTGGACTTTATATATTGTGAAGCGAGTCTGATAGCACCAGCAGTCCCTAATCGTGTTGTCTCCACAGAAAAAATAACTTCTAAGTCTTCAGGCAAATTTGAATGCTCAATGATTTGTATCACATGATCAGCATGGTAGCCCAAAGCTAAAATAACTCTCCGGAACCCCTGTTTATAGGCATGCTGTAGCAGCAATACTAAAAAAGGAACGCCGTCTACATTGGCGATCACTTTTTGGTTCTCACCAATTACCTCACGTAAACGAGTGCCCAATCCACCTGAAAGTAAAATTAAATCATGTTCACATATATACATAATATTTAATAATTTTCTCGACTCGCAACAATCTCTTCATCACCTAAATTAAATTCTTTGATTAAACTATCAACTAGCTTTAATTCAGCTGCCTGATATATTTTGGGGTTTAGAGCCACCTTAATTCTTTCAGAAATGGCAAAAATTCGTCTAGATATCTTGTTGCAAAGACCGTTGTTAGTCTCTTGCCACTTAAATGGTTTTAATAAAACTTTTAATGTACCCTTGGACATTTGGTAACCACATATAAATGATTGCAAGCTTTCCTCTATGATTATTTGATACTGTTTAACGAGGTTTTCTTTATATAGATCGTTGAATTTCTCCTTAGTCGCCCAACTAAATAGATTTGCTTCACTTGATAAATACATTGTTTTTAATATTTTTGTTTTTCCGTGTATAAGCGATAAAGCGACAGGTAAAATTTCCATAAAACCATTTGCCAATAGCGAAGAGGCATTTTTCCAAATTTCCAACTGCGCATCCCTACGATAAACGGCATAATAAGGGTAACTTGCATATTGCTTTTCAAATAAAGCTAGAAACCTTTTTTCAGGGCATTTATTTATAATGGATTTTCTATAAGGCGCCCAACCATTGCGCTTAACAGTTCCGTTTGGCAATAATTGATGTATCATTCGTGCACCTTGCGCAGATATATAACTTGGGTTGAAATTTAAAAAATCAACACACCTGGCAATACCTTTCGGCAAAACAAAATCATCGTCAGCGCATAATACAGAAAATTGCGTATCAACTTTTTCTAACCCCTCTCTAATCTTGCAGCTAATAAAAGTGTCAGCGGGAAACTTTAACCAAGCAATTTGCTCTTGGTTAAGAAGAGATTTTAGGCGGTTATTTTTAATATCTTTATTTGTGCTTGAGTCCAAGATAATAATCTTACAATTGACATCACAAAGCTTGTAATATGTTAATATTCTCTCTAAATATTTATACCTATTAAAGGTTAATATTAATATTGTGATATCTTTTAAGGGCATGATTTTATTGCTTCTAGCTCTACAAGTAATTGCTGACACACAATATCTATATCCTGTTCTGTAAGATTATTACCTGAAGGGAGACATATGCCATACTTGCTATCATGGTAGCTGAATTTATTTAAGTGCTTCTCCTTTCCATTGAGATACTTTTGATAAGGGGGCATGCTACTTATAGGGTAAAAAAATGGCCTTAAATCAATTCCTAAGCTATTAAACTGGTTACATAAATATTCTTTTTCTAATCCTAGGGAAGGGTCTATCATAGCCACACTGATCCAATAACATGGTTTCACTCTATCTAAAGGTTGATTTAGCCTCAACTCTTCAACTGATCCAAGTGCATGGTGATATTGTTCGTATATCTCTTTTTTCTTATTTATCAATACTTCTATTCTTCTTAACTGGGATAAAGCAAGTGCAGCTTGAATATTTGTCCAGTTATAATTATACCCCATCAGATGAGACCAAAAATATTTTTCTCCTGGTTTTTTATTTATACCGTGATGTGCATAGTATTTTGCCTTTTCAAATAAAGCTTCGTTATCAGTTGCAAATACACCTCCTTGTCCTG
>NZIM01000015.1 GCA_002691585.1 Legionellales bacterium | reverse complement strand
TTCCACTTATTAATAATTGATTATTACTATGTGTCAATGAAACTGGATCTGATGTACCTAATGTTATTACTGATCCATTTTCAGATAATGATAAATTACCAGAACTAGTAATTCTCATTCTTTCAGTAGCTGCTACACCACTTTCCATTAATTTTAAAACAAAATCAAAGTCTTCTATACCATTAGTAACATCTGTTGTTAATGCTTCTAATATCATACCTTTTTTATTACTTCCAGATGCATTTTGTACTGTAAAAGCAATATCTGATCCAATACCATCTGCAGCTGTACCACTAGTAGTATGAGTCAAGTTCAATAATTCTTTAATATTATTAGTAGCTGTAGTTGATGCAGATAGTGTAATACCTGTATCAGCATTATGAGTTAAGGAAACATCTTGATCGTTACCAAACTTAATAATACCACCATCAGCTAAAAATAAATCTGACCATCCTGAAGCATCACTACCCAAAGCAGTTCCATCATTTGTTCCTGGTGTCAATGCATTTTCAACCAATACCATTTCCAAGCTATTATTTGCATAGAAGTTAATTGTATTTGCTGTCTCAAAGTCTATTTTAGTCTCATTATCCTCACCAATCTTTAAATCTGTAGCCAAGATAGATGTAATTGATGTTTGTGCTGAAGACATTCTAGCAGCATCAATTGTTCCAGTTAAATCAGTGGCTGCTAATGAACCTGAGAATGAAGTTGCAGAAACATCTCCCCCAGTACCAATCTTAAAAATGTTTGTACCTAAGTTAGCGCTTGCTGATAAAGCAAATTCATTATTTCCTCCATCGTAACCAAATGCAAATGATTTGTCATGAGCTACAAAACTGATAGCTACATCTGCAGCTGCATCTGCTTCAGAGTTTTCTAATTTTAATAAAGCATTATTATCAGTACTTGCTCCACCAGTTAATGTACAAACAGGATTAGCTGAATCATAAGTTGCTGTGATTGGCCCTGCCGTAGATGTAAAACCAGCAGCAGATGTTGTTAAACCAGCACTAGATACTCTAAGTTTTTCAGATGCATCAGCTCCTCCTTCCATTAATTTTAATACAAAATCAAAATCTTCTTGACCTGATGTAACATCAGTAGTAAGTGCCTCTAAAATCATACCTTTTTCATTATTATCAGCAGAAGTTTCTACTGTAAATGCAATATCGCTTCCAATACCAGCTGCAGGAGTTCCGCCTGTAGTGTGTGTTAAATTTAATAATTCTTTCACTCCGTTACTGGCATCTGTAGTGGCTGACAAAGTAATACCAGTATCTGCATTATGAGTAATTGTTACATCTTGGTCATTACCCATGTAAACAATTGCTCCATCCCCAAGATATAAATTTGCCCATTCTTTACTTGCACTACCTAATGATACTGTATTTCCTGATGAAGGATTTAATCCTGCAAAGCTTGATGTACCTGTTGATGTTATTGCACCACATCCAATAGTACCTAGACCAGTTATATTTGATGTAGCATCTAAAATTACTGCTTTACTTCCCAATGCAGTACCAGCTGTAACACCACTTATAGTAGCTAATGTTGTTGCATTTAGTGTTGAGCTACCAACAGTTAACGATCCTGCAACTGTAACATTAGAATCACTGCATGTAATTGCTGTAGTAGGAGTTGAACCTGATTTTATTACTAATTGACCACTATCATTTGTAATTGATCCAAATATAGACCCATTATCTTTTAATACGACATCTGATCCACTAGCATCTAATATAATATCTGTTTCTGCATTTATTGTCACAGTTCCATCTGATATTAACTCTAAATCACTATCTGCTGATTGATGAATGTATGTTCCAGAATCTCCAAATTGAAATTGACTAGAACCATTTAATAACAAACCTGTATCTTGGACATGAGTTAATGTTACATCTTGGTCATTACCTAAATTAATAATACCACCATCAGCTAAAAATAAGTCTGACCACCCTGAAACATCACTTCCTAGAGTAGTTCCATCATTTGTTCCTGGAGTTAATGCATTTTCAACTAATACCATTTCTAAACTATTGTTAGCATAAAAGTTAATGGTATTTGTTGTCTCAAAATCAATTTTAGTTTCATCATCTTCACCAATTTTTAAATCTGTTGCTAATATAGATGTAATTGCAGTTTGGGCTGCTGCCATTCTATTAGTATTAATTGTTCCTGATGCAATATCTCCTCCACTTAATGAACCTGAAAATGAAGTTGCAGACACATCTCCACCAGTACCAATCTTAAAAATGTTTGTACCTAAACTAGCACTTGCAGATAAAGCAAATTCATTATTTCCTCCGTCGTAACCAAAAGCAAATGATTTATCATGAGCAACAAAACTAATAGCAACATCAGCTGCTGCATCAGCTTCTGAATTTTCTAATTTTAATAAAGCATTATTATCTGTATTAGCTCCACCAGTTAATGTACAAACAGGATTAGCTGAATCATAAGTTGCTGTAATTGGACCTGATGTAGATGTGAAACCAGAAGCTGATGTTGTTAAACCAGCACTAGATACTCTAAGTTTTTCTGCTGCAGATGATCCTCCTTCCATTAATTTCAAAACAAAATCAAAATCTTCTTGACCAGATGTAATATCAGTTGTAAGTGCTTCTATAATCATACCTTTTTCATTATTATTAGCAGCTGTTTCTACTGTGAAAGCAATATCGCTTCCAATACCTACAGCTGGAGTTCCACTTGTAGTATGTGTTAAGTTTAATAATTCTTTTATTCCGTCAGTAGCATCTGTAGTTGCTGACAATGTAATACCAGTATCTGCATTATGAGTAATTGTTACTTCTTGGTCATCACCCATATAAATTTTAGCGGCATCATTTAGATATAATCCTAACCACTCTGCTGAACTAGATCCAAGACTAGCTCCTCCAGATGATGCTGGTATTATTCCACCTGTAAATAATCCATAACCACCACTTATTATATTTCCAGCAGTTCCAATTCCTCCTGCAGAAACTAATGAGCCTGTTGTTGTTGATGTAGAAGGAGTAGTAGCAATAATTTTTACTTGTTGATTTGAGTCAATAGTTAATGCAGTTGTGGTTGTCATAGTTGAACCAACACCTAATTCTAATTTATCTCCACTATTATCTAATCCTACTCTATAATCAATAGCATTACCATCAAATACTAGCATTGTATCTTCTTCTCCAGCATCTCCTATTGTTAACTTTGGTGTAGTACCTTTTATGACAACTCCATTACTACCTACATTCATGTTTATGCTTCCATCAGAAGTTAAATCTAATACACCATCAGAAGATTGTTGTATATATGTATCTGAATCACCAAAAGCTAATTTATCCGTATTACTTACTAATAATTGATTTGAGCTATGAGTTAAAACAACAGGATCTGTACTACCAAATGTAAGAGATTTATAATCTCCTAATGTCATGCTTCCTGCTATAGATACATTTGAACTATCACATGTGATTGCTGTTGTTGTTCCTGATTTAATTACTAAATTACTACTGCTATTTGTTAATGATCCAAATGTTGTTCCATTATCTTTTAATATAATGTCGGAACCACTTGCATCTAATACAATATCTGTTTCTGAATTTAATGTTATTGTTCCATCTGATACTAATTGCAAATCACTATCTGTTGATTGATAAATGTATGTTCCAGAGTCACCGAATGCTAGTTTATCAGTTCCACTAATTAATAACTCATTAGTTCCATGAGTTAATGTAACAGGATTTGTTGTACCGAATGTCATTACAGTTCCATCCTCAGGTAATGTTAAATTACCTGCACTAGTAACTCTCATTCTTTCAGCAGCAGCTGATCCTCCTTCCATTAATTTAAGAACAAAATCAAAATCTTCTTGACCTGATGTAACGTCAGTAGTTAATGCTTCCAAAATCATACCTTTTTCATTATTTCCTGCTGCAG
This sequence comes from Legionellales bacterium, assembly GCA_002691585.1. GTDB lineage: Bacteria > Pseudomonadota > Gammaproteobacteria > Comchoanobacterales > Comchoanobacteraceae. The sequence goes on along the minus strand of NZIM01000015.1, from coordinate 6,690 downwards.
TTTCTACTGTAAATGCAATATCAGTTCCAATACCAGCTGCAGGAGTTCCATTGGTAGTATGAGTCAAATTTAATAATTCTTTAATTCCATTTGTAGCTGCAGTATTAGCAGACAATGTGATGCCTGTATCAGCATTATGTGTTAATGATACATCTTGATCATTACCCATGTAAACTATGCCACCATCGGCTAGATATAAGTCAGACCATCCTGAAACATCACTTCCTAAAGCTGCTCCATCTTGAATATCTGGTTTAATCACTGTATTTGCAATAATTGTATCTGAGGTCAATATGTTGATTCCACTAATATTTTTACTAGCATTTACTATTAATGCTTTGCTAGCAGATGCTGTACCTGTTGTTACAGAATCAATTGCAGATAATTCAGTTTCTGAAAATGTAGAGCTACCAACTGATAATGTACCAGCAATTGTAACGTTAGCACCATTAAGTGTAATTGCAGTAGTAGATGTTGATCCTGATTTAATTACTAATTCTCCAGAACTATTTGAAAATACACCAAATGTTGTACCGTCATCATCTAATATAATATCATTTCCATTAGCATCTAATTTAATATCAGAATTTGCATCTAAAATAATATTGTTATCACTAACTAAAGCTAAATCATTACTATTGTGTTGATAAATATAAGTATTTATGTCACCAAATGCTAATTTATTAGCACTATCAATTAATAATCTGTTAGTACTATGTGTTATACTTACTGAATTATTTGTTCCAAATTTTAATACAGAATCATCTGCTGTTAAATGCAAATCATTTGAAATTGTAACTTTTTCAGAACTGTCAGTAGTATCTATTACTAATATTCCAGTTTTTCCGACAGTATCAAATGTGATTGATGTTGCACTATTATCTGTTAATGTAACAATTCCATTGAATGTCATTTCATTTATTGATGGATTAGTTAAAGTTTTGTTTGTCAAGGTATCAGTTGTTGCTTTACCAACTAATGTATCATCAGATTCTATAGGTAAAGTTAAGACATACGAAGATCCGACGGTTGCAGGAGCTGTAATAGTTACTGTATTATTACCATTGTCAGAATCTTCATAAAAGTCTAAGTGACCAGGACCTGTGTCTCCATCTTTTACTGCTATTGTACCCTGTATAACTGGATCTGTTAATGTTTTATTAGTCAAAACATCTGTTGTTGTTTTACCAACAAGTGTATCAGTTGCATTTGGAAATGTTATAGTTCTATCACTTGTATCTGAACTAACCTTAAAAATAGTATTAATACCTGAGGCAGTTTCATCAAAATCAAATGCTAATGTTCTATCACTATTTGTTGTTAATTTAACAACTCCAGTTCCTTTAGCATGTAAATTTAAATCAATATCTGTGTCATCACCTGTAGCACTAATAGTTGGACCATTACTAGTTGCTGCATTAGCAACTGTAATCTCATTTACTGCAGTTGTTGTTTGAGAAAATTTAATTAATTCAAGCCCAGCTGCATCTGCAATAAATCCAGTATCAGCAAATTTAGGAGCTGTTAAAGTTTTGTTAGACAATGTTTGACCGTTGTTAATACCAACTAATGTAGTGTTTGCATTAGGAAGTTTTACAGTTCTATTTCCAGATACTAATTCTGTAGATAATGTTAATGTACCAGCATCTAATTTTGATGCAACATCAAATTTTAATAATCTATCTGAATTGGAAGTAATTATTACATTACCGTCACCTTTTGATTCTAAATTTAAATCGATATTTGTATCACCACCAGTTGTACTAATAGTAGGTCCGCTACTTGTAGCTGCGTTGGCAACCGTTATTTCGTTGACTGCAGTTGTTGTTTGAGAAAATTTAATTAGTTCAAGTCCTGAAGCATCAGCTATGTATCCATTATCAGCAAATTTTGGAGCTGTTAGTGTTTTGTTTGTTAAATCATCTGTAGTAGCTTTTCCAACTAATGTATCACTACTTTCAACAGGTAATGTTAACGTGAATGATGAAGATATTTCACCTGAAGGAGCAGATAATGTAATTGTATTTGCTCCAAAATCTGAATCTTCATAAAAATCTAAATGTCCAGGACCAGTATTTCCATCTTTTATTGAAATTGTTCCTTGTATGGTAGGACTAGTCAATGTTTTATTAGTAAGATCATCAGTAGTATCTGTTCCTACTAATGTTGTTGCACTAGTAGGTAATGTAATAGCACTTCCAGCATTTGTAATATTTACAGTTCCAGTTCCTTTTGATTGAATGTTTAATCCCACTGCAGCATCATCACCACTAGCTGCAATTGAAACAGCATTTCCTGTTGCAGAATTTTTCATAGTAATTTGGTTAACTGCTGAATTAGATTGATCAAATATTAAAATTTCAGATCCACTTGCATCTGCAATGAATCCATTGTGAGCAAATTTAGGTTCTGTTAGTGTTTTATTTTCTAAAGTATTTGTTGATAAAGCTGTAAGAAAACTTCCTCCGGCATCTGGAAGAGTAATTGTAATATCTGAAGTGATTGCTTCAGGAGCTTTAAATATAATTTTATTAGTACCATTATCAGAATTTTCAAAAAATTCTATGAAACCTGCACTTGTATTACCATTTTTTAATTTAATTGAAGCGTCTGTTATTAAAGCAGTTCCAATAATAGTTGGGTTATCCAAAGTTTTGTTAGTTAAAGTTATTGTACTAGAATCTGTTGCAGCTGTAAATGCAGTTTGTCCATTTATTTTTATAACACCTGTACCTTTTGTTACTAAATTAATATCTATATCGGTATCATCACCATCAGCACTAATAGATGGTGCAGAACTTGTGGCATTATTTGCTATCTTTAAGTGATTAACAGCACTCGCATCTCCGATAGAAAAAGTTAAAAATTCATTACCGTTAGGATCAACAATTTTACCTCCATCTGCTATCTTTGGTGCTGTCAATGTTTTATTTGTTAAGGATACTGTTGAACTTGCAGTAATTACTTCAGAGTTATTGATTAACACATTTCCAGTACCTTTTCCAGTAAGGTTAAGATCAATATCAGTTTCATCACCTTCTGCTTCTATAGTTGGTCCATTTGTAGTTGCGGCATTACTAACCTTTAGGTAGTTAATAGCTGAACCAACTGTAGCAAATTTAATCATTTCAGCTCCATTAGCATCAGCTATAAATCCACCATTAATAAATTTAGGTTCAGTTAGTGTTTTATTACTTAGTGTTTGTGTTGTATCGTCACCAACTAATGAAGTTGATGCATCTGGGAATGTTAATATTCTATCAGATGTGGTTGAGCTAACTTTAAAAATTGTATTAATACCAGTTGCTGTTTCATCAAAGTCAAATGCTAAAGTTCTATCAGTATTTGTTGTTAGTTTAACTACCCCAGAACCTTTAGCATGTAAATTCAAATCAATATTTGTATCGTCACCAGATGATTTTATAATAGGTCCAGAACCTGTATCAGAATTATTTATTCTTAAATAATTAACAGCAGTACCTGATCCAAAGAAGTCTAGTAATTCATTTCCGCTAGGATCAGATATAATACCATTAGCATTTGAACCAGAACCAGTTAATTTAATTGATTCGGAGCTAAAAGAATTTACATCAACTAGTCCTGTACTAGATATTGAAATTGCGGATCCTGATGATAAACTACCTATTGTACCAGAATCTGGTATTCTTAAATTACCAGAAATATCTACATTAGCTCCATCTAATGTAATTCCTATTGTAGGAGTTGTACCCGACTTGATTACTAATTCTCCTGAACTTTGAGAAAATGCTCCGTATGTTGTTCCATTATCTTTCAACATGATATCTTCGCCATCTGCATCTAATACGATATCTCCTGCTGAATCAATTGTTACAGTAGTACCAGAAATTGTGTTAGTACCATCTGCAGAAATGCTTATGTTTGCAGCTGCAGCAGCAGTATCTACTGTTTGAATAGTTAATGCACCATTATCAGCAACAGTAAACGTAGCTGTATCATTTGTTGATCCAGTCATAGTAATAGATTTATCATTTATAACAATATTATCAACTGTTATTTGTTCAAAAGAAGAATCTCCTGTTGATGTTATTGCACCAGATCCAATAGTACCCAAACTTGATATATTTTTACTTGAATCAAGAATTAATGCTTTACTTGCAGATGCTGTACCTGCTGTAATACCATCAACTAAATTTAGTTCAGATGCTGTAGATGTTACTGTTGTTCCATTTATTGCTAATGATGATACATCAACTAATCCTGTATTAGAAATGTTTATAGCACCAGGAATAGTAGAACTTCCAATATCACCTGAATCAGGTATTATTACATTACCACCCATGTGTAAGTCACCTGCAATACCAACTCCTCCAGCAGTCACTAATGAACCACTAGTTGAACTTGTTGATGAAGTTGTAGCTGTAATTTTTACTTGTTGGGCAGAATCAATAGTCATGGCAGTTGTAGTTCCCATAGATGAACCAACACCTATTTCTAATTTATCAGAACTATCATCTAATCCTACTCTATAATCAATTGCATATCCATCAAATACTAACATTGTATCTTCTTCACCAGCATCGCCTATAGTTAATTTTGGATTAGATCCTTTAATTAATACACCGCTACTTCCTACATTCATATTTATACTTCCATCAGAAGTTAAATCTAATACACCATCGGAAGATTGTTGTATATATGTGCCGTTGTCACCAAAAGCTAGTTTATCAGAACCGCTAATTAATAATTCATTAGTTCCATGAGTTAATGTAACTGGGTCAGTTGTACCAAATGTCATTACTGTTCCATCTTCAGGTAATGTTAAATTACCAGCGCTAGTAACCCTAATTCTTTCAGCAGCAGAAGCTCCTCCTTCCATTAATTTAACAACAAAATCAAAATCTTCTTGTCCTGATGTAACATCTGTAGTTAAAGCTTCTAAAATCATACCTTTTTCATTGCCAGCAGTAGTTTCTACTGTAAAGGCAATATCAGTTCCTATACCTGCTGCAGGAGTTCCACTAGTAGTATGTGTTAAGTTTAATAATTCTTTTACTCCATTACTGGCATCAGTAGTAGCTGATAATGTAATTCCAGTATCAGCATTATGTGTAATTAATACATCTTGATCATTACCTAATTTTATTATACCACCGTCAGCAAGATATAAGTCAGCCCAACCAGAAGCATCACTACCTAATGATGCACCATCATTTGTTGATGGTAAAATATTTCCAGTTGAAACTATTGTACTGGAAAATGTAGTTGATCCTAATATACTTACTGTTGTATCTGAAACAACTGATAATACTCCATCAGATGATTGATTGATATATGTTCCAGAGTCACCAAATTGTAACTGTTTAGAACCATTTAATATTAGACCTGTATCTGGAACATGAGTTAATGTTACATCTTGATCGTCTCCAAATTTAATGATTGAAGAATCTCCAAGATAGAGATCTGCCCATTCTGCTGTTGCACTACCTAATGATGATGAAGCTAAAGTACCTGGTAAAATGTTACCAACAGTAGTCAAATCTCCAGAACTAGTAACTCTTAATCTTTCAGCAGCAGCTGATCCGCCTTCCATTAACTTGACAACAAAATCAAAATCTTCTTGACCTGATGTGACATCAGTAGTTAATGCTTCTAAAATCATACCTTTTTCATTATTGTCAGCAGCTGTTTCTACTGTAAAGGCAATATCAGTTCCAATACCTGCTGCAGGAGTTCCACTAGTTGTATGAGTCAAATTTAATAATTCTTTGATTCCATCGGTTGCATCTGTAGAAGAAGATAATGTAATACCTGTATCAGCATTATGAGTAATTGTTACATCTTGATCATTACCAAGACTTATTGTACCACCATCAGCTAAGTATAAATCAGACCAACCATTTGTACTACTACCTAATGATGCACCATTATTTGCTGATGGTAAAAGATTACCTGTAGAAGTTAATGTACTACCAAATGTAATTGCACCTGTAACATCTAAATTACCTGACATTTTTACTTCTTCTGATCCATCTGTAGTATCAATAACGAGTAAACCAGTTTTTCCCGGAGCATCAAATGTAACTGAAGCTGAACTATTATCAGTTAATGTTATAATACCATTTAAAACCATTTCATTTACAGTAGGATTTGTTAATGTTTTGTTTGTTAATACATCTGTTGTAGTCTTACCAACTAATGTATCAGTTGTATCTGGAAATGTTATACTTCTATCTGCAGTAGAGTTTATAATTAATGTTGTATCAGCGTTAACACTTGATCCATCAAAATCAAAAGCTACTGTTCTATTACTATTAGTTTTAAACTTCACTACACCATCACCTTTAGCATGTAAATTTAAATCGATATTTGTATCATCACCTGTTGCACTAACAATAGGACCTGATCCAGTTGCAGCATTTGTAATTGTAATTTCATTTACAGCAGTTGATGTTTGAGAGAATTTTAATAATTCTAATCCTGATGCATCTGCAATAAATCCAGTATCAGAAAATTTTGGAGCAGTTAATGTTTTATTTGATAATGTTTGAGCCAGGTTATGTATTACAACATCACCATCATTTCCTCCTAAATCAGGGAAAGAAGCAGATGCATCAGATGTTTGATTATTAGTTCCCACAATCAAACTATTATTAAAAAATCCAATTGTACCGCCTACATTTAAATTTCCTGTTATTGCTGTTCCACCTG
>NZIM01000014.1 GCA_002691585.1 Legionellales bacterium | reverse complement strand
TTTTTGTTCCGTCGCTACGCCGTTCTTTTTAATGATAGACCGTTAAGAGTCTAATTCCATTTAACTCCGTAAAAATTCTAGATTTCTTTGGATCGATTTTATACTCGTTTTTTCCTATTTTTTATTGACAATGGGGTTATTTTGTCACTATAGTGTCATTATGTGGAGAAAAGTGGGAAAAAGTGGTGAACTATTTTAGAGGAATCAGCGCAGTCAACCTTGATGCTAAAGGGCGATTAAGTTTGCCTAGTAAGTATCGTGAGGGCCTTGGCTCAGATTCACTAGTGGTAACCATTGATACTGAAGATTCATGTTTACAGCTCTATCCAATGGACCGTTGGTCAGTCATTGAAAAGCAGTTGGAATCTCTTCCTACCTTTAATTCACATGCACGGCGTATACAGCGTTTGCTTTTGGGTCATGCCACAGAATGCGAAATGGATAGTCAGTTTCGCATACTTTTGCCATCATTGCTTCGGGAGCATGCTCAGCTCGAGAAGAAAGTGATGTTGATTGGTCAGGGAAAGCGTTTTGAAATTTGGTCTGAATCAATTTGGCTTAAAGTTCGCCAAGAGTGGATAGATCAAAAAAATGGTGGATCGGAAAACCTACCTACAGCTTTGGATGAACTCTCGTTATGACTCAAAAGCAGACGTTTGGAACCCATCATCATGTACCAGTAATGCCTAAAGAGGCTGTTGATGGATTAAACATAAAGCCAGAGGGGCTGTATGTGGATGCGACGTATGGAAGAGGTGGGTACACACAAAAAATAATGAGTTTTTTAAATGAAAGAGGAAGTGTTATTGCCTTTGATAAAGACGTAGAGGCGGTCAAGGATGCAAAGGCTAAATACACTGGTGATACAAGATTTCAGATTTTTCATTCTTCGTTTGCATCACTAAAAAAAGTATTAGAAGAGCATTACGGAAATCGAAAAGTTGATGGTGTTGTATATGACTTTGGAGTGTCATCGCCACAGCTCGATGATGCCAAAAGAGGGTTTAGTTTTTCTAAAGAGGGACCTTTGGATATGAGAATGGATCAACAGGCAAAGCAAACGGCAGCTAGTTGGTTGGAAGTTGCGAGTGAGCGTGATATCGCAGAGGTACTTTATAAGTATGGCGACGAGAAATACAGCCGACGTATTGCTCGAGCCATTGTCACTCGACGTTCCAACCAACAACCGGTAAAAACAACTAAAGATTTAGCGGAACTTATTGTTTCTACCGTTCCATCATATCAAAAATCAAAAAACCCAGCAACAAAAACATTTCAAGCGATTAGAATTTTCATAAACAATGAAATTGATGAAATGACAGAGGCCTGTAATGATCTGTCAGATGTTATGAATAGCGGAGGTCGAGTCGTATTTATAACGTTTCATTCACTTGAACATCGATGCATAAAAAAATTCATACAGTCAGTTACCGCAGGTAACGAATCATACACAGTCTTAACTAGCGTAATGACCCAACGTAAACAACCAGTATTCAAGCGCATCGGGAAAGCCGTAAGAGTATCAAATGACGAGATACTTGCCAATCGGCGTTCTCGGAGCGCTTGGATGCGGATTATGGAGAAACTATCATGCCAAAACATTTGAAAACAGATTTTAGAAACGAGAATAAGGTCTTTAGTTGGCCCTCATTGATATTAATGACTTTAATTTTCATATTAATGATGGATAAATACTTGGATCAAATGATGTATAAATACAAGTTAAACTATGCATATGAGTCGTTAATTAAGGATAAAAATTCACTTGATAAATCCTTAAGTAATTTAAATGTAAAGTTGAATCATCTTTCGGATCCAAGCCAGTTTAAAGAAAATCTTGACGGTAAGCTAAGTCATACTGATTCACGTGATCGTTTATTAGTAAAGCGTTTAAGTGATTGGCACTTCCCATGATCAATATGAGATTTGCAGGCATTGGTGTTTTCAACATTGTCTGCATATTGATTGTCATCTTTCAAATTATCCATCTTGGAATCAAGCCAGATGAGTCAGTTAAAACTTTAGCTAGTGAATTATACCAGTATACCGATGTTGTAAAGGCAAATAGGGGTCAAATTTATGATCGAAGGGGTAAGGTGGTTGCAGGTTCTATAGTAAAGTATGACCTGTGGATTGATCCAGCAAACTTCAATATCAGTGGTTCTGAACTAGAAATGCTTGTTTCGATATTGAATGTAAATGAAACGGAACTAATACAAAAATTTCTTAATCATGGTAAACGATTTGTATATGTTACAAGAGGGTTAGATTCACATCAGGCCCAAGAAATACTTTCATTATCAAATCCCACTTTACATGTGAAAGAGGTGGAGAAGAGATATTACCCTTATGGAGCATCTACTGCCAGCTTGCTCGGAATTGTAGATTCGGACGGTATTGGTATTGATGGTCTGGAACTTATGTACAACGATGTCTTATCTGGAGAAGACGGTTTTTTAAATGTAAAAAAAGACCGGCATGGACATATTGTTGAGAGAATAAAAGAAATTCATGCCAAGCCAGGAAAAGATATCCATTTGCCCATTGATGGACGTCTCCAGTTTCAAGCGTACCAAACGCTTAAAAAAACAGTAATAGAGTCTGAAGCAGAATCGGCTTCAGCGGTCATTTTAGACGCAAAAACAGGACATGTAAGAGCAGTCGTCAATTACCCAAGTGTTGATCCAAACTCAAAAACAATTGATACTCCATCAATGTTAAGGAATCGCGCGGCTACTGACTTATTTGAACCTGGTTCGACCATCAAGCCACTGGCTATGAGTTACTTACTTGATCAGGGGGATTGGCAAACGAACGAGGTAGTTAATATAGACAAAAAAGAAATTTTGCTAGAGGGTCATACAATCAAGGATGTATCTAAGCATCAAGGTAAGTTGACACCCTATGAGGTACTACAAAAGTCAAGTAATATTGGTATGGCATACATGATCACAAAAAAACCGTCTTTAGGTTTTTATGATCAATTGACTCACTTTGGCTTTTGTCAAAAAACACTTTTAGACCTTCCAGGAGAGGTTTCTGGTATTTGTCCTGAAAAATCTAATAGCCTTTTTGATCTAGCTGCGTTATCATTTGGTTATGGATTTGCAGTGAATACTCTCCAGCTTGCTCAAGCGTATTTAGTGTTTGCAAATGATGGTTTAAGACAAGATATTTCTTTAAATATAAACGATCATAAGCACTTAAATGAACGAGTTTTTAAAAAGCAAACGGCCCTAGAAATGAGAAATATACTCTCAAGTGTTGTAAGTAAAAAGGGAACAGGGCGAAGAGCAGCGATTCAAGGCATCGATGTTTCAGGTAAGACAGGAACTTCTAATTTAGTTTCGTCTACTGGCTATGATGAGAATCGATATGTAGCATCGTTTGTTGGATTGGTTCCAACTTCAAATCCAATATATGTTGTGGCCGTTGTAGTGAGAGAGCCGAACTTTAGTAATCGCTACGGTGGTAAAATTGCAGCCCCTGCATTTGCAAATATTGTTTCTGCAGCGTTAGGCTACGAGTAGTTTAGGAGGTATAATTAATGTTAAATCAGTATCCATACCATGTTATGTTATCTGATTTGCTGAGAGCTTTGGTTGAATGTGATTTGTCACACGATGTAGCGATCGTTGGTATCACAGCGGATTCAAGAAAGATAAAACCCGGGTATGCTTTTGTAGCTTATCCTGGTCATCAGTGTGATGGAAGAGACTTTATAGAGAGTGCCGTTCGTTCAGGTGCAAGTGCCATCCTGATGGAATCACCAACTGGTAAGGATGGGTCCCAACTAAGATCATTTTCATTAACGAATAGTGAAAAGAAAACCATTCCAGTTGTTTATGTATTGAATTTACAAAATCTCTACGGTGTATTTGTCTCTCGATTTTATAAAGACCCTTCAAGACAATTAACCGTTGTTGGTATTACAGGTACTAATGGTAAAAGCTCCATCATGCACCTTTATAATTGCGCATTAAATGGGCTTGGAATTAAATCTGGTTTTATAGGTACCCTTGGATCTGGCATAGCGGGAAAGCTTGTTGAACAAGATCATACGACTCCTGATGCTGCAATGCTACATCAGCAGCTCGCAAAAATGAGAGATAGTCACGTTGAACAGGTTGTGATGGAGGTTTCTTCCCATGGGTTGGACCAATCAAGGGTCAATGGATGCATTTTTGACACTGCTATATTATCAAATGTAACTCGTGATCATTTGGATTATCATGCGACGCAAGAGGAATATTTAGAAGCAAAAGCTAAATTATTTGCAAAGCCTTTTTTAAGAAATATTGTCGTCAATATTGATGATCAGTTTGGTAAAGAATTATTTATCCGATATAGTTCGGAACGAAACGTCATTGGTTACAGTCTAGACAAAAAATACCTTGGCCATCGTAGTGTTGTTGTGGCTCATCAAATTAAGAGTGATCTTGATGGCTCTACTTTTGAAATACGTTCTCCTTGGGGCGTTGGGCAGATGAAAACTCAACTCATTGGTCGATTTAATGTTTATAATTTATTAGCAGCTTTTACTAGTATGTGTTTACATGATACTCATTTTGAAGATGCCCTAGAGTCTCTTTCCCTTGTACATTCAATCCCAGGAAGAATGAATCGTTTTGGTGGAGATGGTGTACCAAAAGTATTTGTTGATTATGCTCATACATCAGATGCATTAGTAAAAGTAATGTCTTCTATTAAACAACATAGCAAAGAGGGGAAACTCATTGTTTTATTTGGATGTGGAGGAGATCGCGATCGAGGCAAACGTATGCTTATGGGTCAAGCAGCCTCAAAGTATGCAGATTTTATTGTGCTGACTGATGACAATCCAAGATTTGAAAACCCAGATCGCATTATTGATGACATACTCACTGGTATTGATAATCAAGATAACGTAGATGTTGAGCATGATCGATCAATCGCGATTGCAAAAGCTTTCAAGCTTGCAACGCCGGATGATATTGTGCTGATTGCTGGAAAAGGACATGAGTCTTTTCAACACATCGCAGGTCAGAAATATCCCTTTTCAGATAGTGAGCAAGTTCAAATGTTAATTAGGGCAAATACACAACAAGTAGTCTAGTTTTTGAAAAATGATTGTATTTATAACCATATATCTCTTAACGATTGCATGTATATATTTTACACTACAATTTCTTAATTATCTTAATCTAAGACAAGTCGTTCGAGACGATGGACCTAAATCTCATTTAATTAAAAAGGGAATACCAACATCTGGTGGGATATTACTGTTATTACCGCTATTGATAGGCATCCTTATGATTTATTTTTTTTACTATGATTCAAAACGAGTAGCCTTATCATCCATTCAAGCTCATCTTTCACTTTGGTCCGCAAGTGCATTTTTATTTTATTGGATCATTGGACTATGGGATGATTTTACAAAAATCCATTACGGAAAGGGATTTTCGATGTCTTTCAAGTTCTCTTTACAACTTTTGTCTGGAGTTGTTTTGGGACTGACGTATCCTGGAACAACAGATGTTAATTTATTTGGTTGGCATTATGATTTGATGTGGTTTCATCCATATTGGTGCGCTCTAGTCTTTATTAGTACAGCCAATGCCGTGAATTTGACAGATGGATTAGATGGTTTGGTTTGCCTACCTTTGGGTGTATTATTTATAAGTATTTTTATGATTCCTCATCCACATTTTCCGCTATACATAACTCAATTGTCTATGATATATGCTGGTCTATCATTTGGTTTTTTAGTATACAATTACCATCCAGCCAAAGTGTTTTTAGGAGACTGTGGCTCGATGAGCTTGGGTGCAGCTTTAGCAAGTATCTTTTTAATTTTAAAAATGGAATTTTTTCTGATCTTAATGGGTGGTCTATTTGTTATTGAGACACTGAGTGTTGCTATTCAGATTGTATGGTATAAATTAACTAAAAAAAGAGTATTTAAAATGGCACCCATTCATCATCACTTCGAACTGTCTGGTTACTCTGAAACACAAGTGATTCATTACCTTTGGGCTTTTTCGATAATATCAACAATATTTGGCACCATATGTTACTTAGCGGTTATATATTAGTACTCGGAAAGGGAATTACTTCAGGGGCAATTGAACGACAAGTTATCAAACATGGTGGTCGATGTGACGTATTAGAAGACATTAATACGGTAGATTTTGATTTTAATAAATATGATGTAATCATTACTTCACCTGGTATACCGTATGATCATCCAATTTATAAACGGATCAATTCAAATTACATGAGTGACATTGATCTTTTTTGTGCCCTAAATAAAACACCAATCATAGCAGTAACTGGCACTAACGGAAAAACAACCGTGACTCATATGATAAAAGTAGGCTTGGAGTCAAAAGGATATAAAGTAAAAATGGGCGGAAACCAGGAAACGTCAGCGCTGGATTTATTGGATGATCAAAATGCTGACGTAGTTGTCTTAGAGCTTTCAAGTTTTCAACTATGTCATTCTACGTCATGCCATTTTGCAATAGGTGTTATAACCAATATTGCTCCTGATCATGTTAAATGGCATCAATCATTCAATCACTACAAAACATCAAAGATGAAACTTGAGCATTTTACAGACCAATTTATTTTTATGGATGATTCAAGTCATCCAATTCATGAGAAAAATCAAATGACTGCAATAAAAGTATGTCGTGGGTTTGGCGTAGAGGTTGATAGTGAAACGATCGAAAATGTACGTTTACCCCATAGACAAGAAACTTTTACTAAGTACGGTATTCAATGGGTAAACGATTCTAAAGCTACTAATGTTGCTGCTACAAAAGCGTTATTATCTCATTATCAATGTAAACCAATGACATATGTTATTTTAGGTGGACAGCTAAAAGGGGATGACGATTTTGGAACGTTAAATGAATTTTCAAGCCCACATTTGCAGTTTGTCGCGTATGGTGAGGCACAAGATACGATTGCAAAACAGATGGATATTACAATTCATCACTACAAATTTGAGACAGTCCTCCATGAGGTGATGCAAAATTTAAAGCAAGATGATACAGTAATATTATCACCAGGCTGTTCGAGTTTTGATCAGTTTAAAAGTTATATGGATCGAGGAGACTTTTTCAAATCATATGTTAACCAAAACAAACCAGTCCTATGATTTAGTTCTAATTTCTGTTGTAATTTTTCTGGCGATTTGTGGAGTTGCGATGGTAGCCTCAACATCATTACCCATTGCAATGGAACGTTTTTCTAATCCATATCTTTATTTGTTTAGGCATCTTACTAATTTATCCTTGTCCTTGTTATTACTCATTATGGTAATGACTGTCCCAACAGAACATTGGCAGAAAAATGCACCTTTACTATATTTTATATCACTAATTTTATGTATCTTAGTTTTAACTTTTGGTCTTAAAGTAAATGGAAGTCGACGATGGTTTTCTATATTAGGCTTCTCATTCCAAGTGTCTGAAATTGCAAAATTTAGTTTATTGTTATATATTTCTGATTTTTTATCACGAAGAAAAGATGAACTAGATACGTTTTCTCAGTTAATGCCATTACTAGTAAGTGTAGCTGTCATGATGGGAGTGATCATTGTAGAGCCAGATT
>NZIM01000013.1 GCA_002691585.1 Legionellales bacterium | reverse complement strand
TAAATTATATCTATTACTAAATGCTGTTGCCATTGCTTCACCCGCAATTTTTGTTGAACCGTAGAAATTTTTATTTTTAAATGGATGTTTCTCAGTCATAGGTTCTTTCTCAGCATCACCATAAACTGAAGCTGATGAAGACCAAACCAATCTTTTAATATTATTTTTCACACAAGCTTCTAAAACGTTAAACATACCTTCAACATTTACTTTGAATGCTGCACGTGGATACATGTGACATTGTAAAAGCCATAGTGCTGCAAAATGAAAAACTCCATCAGTATTTTTTAATGCGCTGTTTAATAAATCTATTTGTGTAATGTCTCCACCTGCTTCGAAAATTTTTACTCTATCATCCTTTAATAAATCTTTAATATTTTCCATTGATCCTCTAAAAAAATTATCAAATATAACAAGTTCTTTGATATCTTCCTTGATAAGTTCTTCTGCCGTATGAGAGCCAATAAGTCCAGCCCCGCCAATCAACACAAATTTTTTCCCTCTTAGATTCATTTATGGAATTCTAGTAAGGTGTGAATTATAAATTCCTGATTTCTCTCCGACAGATATGGACATAATGGTATACTTAATACCGATTTTGAGAGAGATTCAGAATTAACAAGTTTGTTTAATCTAGGAAATTTTTTATATCCAACTTGCTTGTGAAGAGGTTTTGGATAATAAACTGATGATGGTATTTTTTTCAACTGAAGAGCATTCATTAATTTATTTCTTTTTTTTGTTTTGATTGTATAGAGTGCCCAAGAGGAAGTACAGTGATTAGAAATTTCAGGACAATTAAAATATAACTTTAATGCCTTATTATATTTATTTGCAATATTGTTTCTAATTTTGATTTCTTTTTTAAAAATCTTCAATTTTTCAAGTAATATGGATGCTTGAATAGTGTCTAATCGGCTATTTAAACCAATGTTAACATTATCATATTTATTTTTACCTTTACCGTGAGATCTTAAAGATATCAATTTATCAGCTTTGGTTTTATTATTAGTAAAAACAGCTCCTCCATCACCATAACAACCTAATGGCTTAGATGGAAAAAAACTTGTTGTAGTATAATCAGCAATGTTACCCACATTTTTACTTTCATAAGTTGCTCCAAAACTTTGAGCAGAATCGGCTATTAATAAAATATTTTCGTTTTTACAAATTTCAATTATTGAATTGTATTCAGCGGGCTGTCCAAAAAGATCAACGGTTATAATTGCTTTTGGTTTCATTTTATTTTTTTTAAGCAAAAAAATAGCTTGTTTAATACTTTCAACATCAATGTTAAATGTATCCATATTAACATCTACAAAAAAAGGTTTAGCATTTAAAAAGGCTGGAGCTTCTGCAGTTGATACAAAACTAAATGAAGGGACAATTACAACATCTCCTTCACCTATATTTTCAACCATTAACACAAGCTTAAGAGCATCTGTTCCACTGGCACAAGAAATAACATATTTTGACCCTGTAAAATTTGACAACTTTTTTTCAAGTCTCTCAACTTCTGGGCCTATAATAAATTTTCCATGATCCAACACTTTTTTAATTGAACTTTCCAAGGTTCTACTTAGAACCTTTCTTTGTTTTTGTAGGTCGATAAATGGAATATAATTCATTTTATTAAAATAAGTTTACCATCAACAATTTTGTATTTTTTTTTTTCTTTTATTGCTTCTAAGTTACTATTTAAAATTTCTCCTGAATGACTTACCCACCCTCTAAAAATAGCAGGATTTCCATAAACTAAAGAATGGGGTCTTATATTTTTTGTGACAACAGAGCCTGCACCAATAAAGGAAAACTTACCAATTTCATTTCCACATATCACAGTTGAGTTAGCCCCAATTGTGGCTCCTTTTCTAACGATGGTTTTTAAAAATTCAGATTTTCTATTTATGAAAGCTCTTGGATTAATTACATTAGTAAAAACACAACTAGGTCCACAAAAAACGTCATCTTCAATTTCAACTGAATCAAATATTGATACATTATTTTGAATCTTCACATTTTTTCCTATTTTGGCTTTGCCACCAATAAAAACATTTTGTCCAATAGTACAATTTTCACCTATCTGTGCACCAGAAGTTATATGACAAAAGTGCCAAATCTTTGTATTATCTCCTATCACCACATTTTTATCAATCACTGAGGTCGGATGTTTATAATAATTTGTCATAGTACTAAAAAAGGATGTTTAATATTTTTTTTTTGGATTTTTTTCTCTCTTAATTCTGATACTAACTTTATAGACGGAGCTACGTCTCTAACACCATATCCCTTTTTATTAATAATCTCTTGATAACATTTGGTATGTAATGATTCAAAATTATGATCTAAATCAACTTCTTCATTATTAACTTTGATAGACCTAAACGAACTTTTTTTAGAATTATTAGGTAAATATTTTTTATCTATCGAGATAAACCATGAGACTTTTGCTTTTTTAAGTTTTAAAAAACCTGAAGCCGTTTTTTCTGATAAAAAGTGTATTTCAGAGGAAATACATGGTCCAAACACCCATTGCAACAGATCAAAAAAATGTATTCCAATATTAGTTAAAATTCCTCCTGATTTATTAATATCACCTTTCCAACTATGATGATACCAATTTCCTCTAGGAGTAATATAGGTAAGTTTAACTTCATTTACTTTTGAATTTTTCTTTAATGATTGTTTTAGCTTTAAAATACTTTGATGATATCTTAGTTGTAAGATACATTTAACATTACCTTTTGATAATTTTTCAATACTTGAAACATTTTTTAGATTTCTATAATTGATAACAAGTGGTTTTTCACAAATTACATCAAAATTATTTCGTAATCCATATCTGATGTGTGAGTCATGTAAATAGTTGGGCGAACATATAGTTAAATAGTTTACTTTTTTATTTGTATTATTTATTTTAAATAAATATTTATCAAATCTTTCAAATTCAGTAAAAAAAGCAGTTTCTGGAAAGAAATTATCTAAAACACCAACGTTATCTGAAGGATCTAAGGCTGCCACTAAATTATTTTTAGTATCTTTAATCGCTTTCAGATGTCTTGGAGCAATATAACCAGCTACACCAATGATAGCAAAATTTTTCAATTCTTTTTCCCAACTACGGTCATTCCAGACTCTTCAATATTAAGTTTAATAATATCTATTTTTGCTTTTTCACACCAATTCTTTACATTTTCGGGTGTTTGTCGCAAAGCATTTGTTGGCGTAAACCAATCAAAATTTACATGAAGACATTCTTCAAAAGAGAAATCATCTCTATAAAATATTTTCAAGAAATTCCAATATATCAATCTTTGCACTGTTGTTTCTCCAGCAGGTATACCTAGATATTTAATTGGATTTTTTATAACAATTTTTTGATTTATCTTTCCTAGTTCAGTACCTAATTCAGTCAGAGATTTAAGTAAATTCCAAGTCTCCTTAGCAGAAAATTTCTGAAGATAATTACGGATATAATCATCAGAAAATTCTCTTATTGGCGCTTTTTTTTTGTACACGTAAAACATGAAGATACCTTTAGGTTTTAATTTTTTAGATAATCTACAGATAGCTGTTCTTGTGGACGAGGTATGATGTAAAACACCTTCAGAAAAAATAAAATCAAATGTATTATCTTTAAAAGGCAATTTATTAAGATCAGCTTGAATTAAACCAATGTTATTAATTTTCTTTTTTTTTAGATTTTTTCTAAATATATCTATTGAATCAGATACATCTACTCCAACCAAGTTAATTTTATCAAAGACACTTTTGAAGTAACATAATGTGCTAACTCCAGCACCACATCCCGCATCTAAAATTAAAGGTTTTGAATCCGAAGTATACAGCTTTAGGTTTTCCTCAATTTTGCCATACTTTTTATTAAGCCAATCAGTCATAAAATTATAGAATGATTCTTTATAACTAGATTCTTTTCTCCATTTAAAGCTAAATGTTGATTTAGTTTGTTTTTGATTATTAGAAAGATTAGATTTTTGTCTTAATATTTTATCATAAACATAAAAATTTTCTAATTTAGTTGGGGAACATTTAAGAATCAATTCATTAAACCACTTTGGTTCAATTTTATTTAAGCTTTTAAGAGATTTCATAGATGAAGTTATTATGTTTAAAATTATTAAAAATTCAATAATTATTATTTATTATTCTGAATAAATTCATTATAAGTTTTTTCATAGTTAGCTACCATTTTTTTAAGGCTAAATCTTTTGGATGCTTCTTTTGCATTTTTCTTAAATTTATATAATTTTATTTCTGATAAAAAATACAACATTGCATTAAAAAGTTCATTTACATTATTATTTTTAATTAAAATACCATAATTTGATTTAATAGCTTCAGCATTACCTCCAACATTTGTAGCTATCACAGGTACTCCATAAAATAAAAATTCTATAATACTATTTGAAAACCCTTCCTCTGTTGAAGATGAAATACCCACATCACTAATCTGAAAAAATTTATAAATATTTATAGATTGTTGAGGAACAAAAAGAATATTTTGACCAAGGTTTCTTTTTGAAACTTCGTTTTTAAGGTTTTTAATATACTCATGATCATCACCACCTCCAATAAAAAGGACTTTAAAATTTTTATTATATTTTATTAAAATTTCAGATGCTTTAATTATAAGTATATGATTTTTATAAGGAATAAAATTTGCTACACACGAAAATATAAAATCTCTATTATTTATATTTAAATTACTTTTAAAGTTTGAAATTTGCGTTTTATTTAATTTTCTTTTACCTGCAATGATCCCATTATAAATCACCTTTATTTTATTTTCATCGACACCTTCCTCGATAACTTGTTTTTTTACTACTTCTGAGTTTGTAAGAATAAGTTTTGTAAATTTATGAAAATATGATTCGATCATTCTAACCGGAATTCTAAATTTCTTTTGATAATTATTTAGAGACCTTCTACTCATTATTAATTTTTTTTCAAAACCTAGAACTTTTACTGCCGTACCGCCAAGTATGTAAGAAGTTGGCAAAAAACAATGGAAAATATCAGGATTTGATTTTTTTAGGTAATATATTAACTTTAAAAGAATAAATATAATTTGTAATTTACTTTTGGTTTGTTTTTTCGGCTCATAAATACCAATTCCTTTATTAATAAGATGTTTTAGTGAACCTGCCTGACTTAAAAAGAATATTTCAATTTCATAAAGGTTTCTATTTAAATTGTTGACTAAAGTAAGTAAATGTTTTTCTGTTCCTCCAATATTTAGAGAACCTATAACATATAAAATTTTTTTCTTTGTTAAATTTGAAATATTTGTAGGTTCGTAGAAATTAAAAGTAGTTTCTTTATTAATTTCTATAAAAATAAAATTATTTTTTTTGAGAATAACTTTATAGTTTTCAGGTTTAAAATTAAAATAATCCTCCCTAAATATTAAGTATTTCACATCATATCTCTTAATTATTTTTTCTAAGGGGTATTTTAGAATGGGGAAAATATTCTCTATTAACTTAAAGCCAAGTCCATGTGTTCCCCACAAAACTTTCATTCGTGAGTAAAATACAAATTGATCGACTAAGGAGTATGGAAAACATAAAACTTTTTTTGTGAGGTCTATTTTTTTTTTTTTTAATTCTAATATAAATTCAGAAAATTTATTTAATATATCATTTCTAGGCTTATTAATTCTATAAATAAAAAAATAAAAAGTTAATAATATTAAACAAAATACACAAATGGATTGCTGTAATAAATCAATATTTTCAAAATTGTTCAATTGAAATACTGTTAAGATAACACTTGGTAATATTGAGAATTTCATATATTTATGACCTTCACCTAAGCATTTTAAAGGTTTAAAAATATATGTTGATATGGCAAAAATAGTTGTAGAAAAGATAATAAAATACAAAAACTGGTCGAGTCTGCTTAACGTATCGGAATTATAAAAGTAGAATAATATATTAGGTAATAAGGGATTGTGACCAAGAAAGTTATTAAATATTGAGAACAAATTTTTTAAATTATAACTCTTATAATAGTTATTTATTTTTTTTTTAGTGTAAAAACTTTTTAAGGGATCTGCTCCAAGACTGGGGTGATTTTTATTCCAAAATAAAATAATT
The DNA here is from genome assembly GCA_002691585.1 of Legionellales bacterium. GTDB lineage: Bacteria > Pseudomonadota > Gammaproteobacteria > Comchoanobacterales > Comchoanobacteraceae. The sequence goes on along the minus strand of NZIM01000013.1, from coordinate 3,756 downwards.
TCAATATGGTGTCTAAGTATACCATAAGTTAGCTTGCCATTTATCAAAAAACATATTAGATATGACACTGGTATAAAAATTAAAATTTCAAAATTTTGCGATAGTATAGAAAAGGTTATGACCTGAATAATTAATAACTGAATTGATAGTTTGTGAGATAAAATCAAAGCGCATGTAAAGAAAATCGATAAAATATAAAAAACAATTAATTCTTCACTTAGAAAAATAAAAATTGAAAAAATTATTAAATTATAAATTAACAATCCAAATGACCTACTTGTAAGCGAATAAAAGGATTGGATTAATGAACCTTGAATAGAGTAAAGAATTAAAATAAGACTTAATTGAAATAAGTCACAATTCGTTAAATACTTAATAAATACTAATATTATTATAATATTTATTAAGTCTATTATTTGGTTGAAAAATTTATGATTCCTTTTTATAAAACTTTTAGAAAAAAAGGATAACAACATAGAAAATAAAGGAGGATAGTATTGATTACGATATTCCATCGTATAATAATTAGGTAATCTAATTGGAAGGTTTTTATTTTTTTTGAATATCTCTGCACTCAATAAAAAGTAATAAATATCAGACCCTAAATTAAAATTTTCTTTTACTGAATCAAATCTTATATATATGAAAAAAAATATAGAAATAAAGAAAGTAAAAAAATCTAATAAGTTTGTAGATATCATTTAGTTTTAATCAGAAAATTACGCAATATACAGTTCTTAATTTATTTTAAAAGTTTTTGATAGATTTGTATTCTTTTATTTTTATTCTGTGAATAATTGTGTTTTTGAAATGTAATTTTTTTTGCTTTCTCACCTAATATTAAAGCTTTTTTTGGCATAGTTATTAATTTTTTTATTATTCTACATACCTCTTGATGATCATTTTCTTTTACCAGATAACCTGTTCTTTCATTTTCAATTAATTCTGAGTGCCATTCTACTTCATAAGAAATTGTTGGTCTACCAGACGCACAACATTCAATCAGACTAAAACCTCCCATCAATGAAAGGTTAATATATGATAATTGTCTCAAATTTCTAACTTCTTGAGAGTCTACAAAGCCAAGAAGTAAAATTCTTTTTTTAAGTTTCTTATCATTTTCAATTATTTTTTTTATGCTTGCCATTTCAACTCCATCTCCCGCCATGACAAATTTGATTTTGTTATTATCAATAAAATTTTTTGCAATTTTTATATAATCATAAATATAGTTTTCTTTTGAAAAACGGCCTGAGAAAGATATAATTTTACTTTTAGGTGAAATTTTATTTTTCTTAAAAAATAATTTATTTGGCTTAAGTTTATAATGATTTAAATTAACAATATGTGGTAAAACCTCAATTTTCCTCTTTAAATATCCATTTTTAATTAATTTTTGCTTTAGACTTTCTCGAATTGGAAGTAACAAATCGGAGGAGCCTAAGTTTAGCCTTTCGATTTGTTTTGCTAAAAATCTTGAACCACAAATTTTGGGAGCACCAAACCTAGGATCAAGTAAATGTCTTTTGTCATAGTCAGCGTGAATAGAAATGCAAAATTTACACTTTAATAATTTTGCTATCATTAATCCTAACATACCAGATACATATGGATCTTGTGCACGAATGAAATCTATTTTCATATTTTTACATAACTTATTTACAAAAAATAAGATTTTTATAATGTGAACTGGAAGTAAAAGAAATCTGAGAAAATTATATGAAAAGGAGTATTTAAATTCATGTATTTCCTGAATTTTACTATAGAGAATTTTTTGAGTTTTTTTAGTAAACGGATGTATCACTATAATTTTTTTAAACTTTCCATATTCTTCTCTATCCTTAAGAATATTAAGAACACCTTTTTCCTTCAACGATGAATAATTAGTTGGAACGATAAATATTGCAATTGGTTTTTTTAGCATAATCAAATAATAAATTACTCAGATTTTGAGACTGAAACTATTAGGTCAGCAGATTGAGAACTTACAAAAAAAGAGAGAACCTTTTCAAAGTATCTTCCAAATAAATATTTTCTAATATTAATTAATGGAAAATAAGGGAAAAAAAATCCAGCTCGGTATAACTTTTGAACTATTATTTTATTTTTTTTCAGAACCTTCAAAAAACTTTGTTTATTAAAAAAATGCACATGATCAGTTATTTTTAGTATTTCTCTTTGAAATATATAATTTCTTATTTTAGCCATTAAACAACCTTCGTTCGGAACATTTAGTATCATTAAACCTTTAGGTTTAAGAATTCTCTTTAACTCTTTTACAGCTAAATCAACTTCTTTAATATGCTCTAAAACATGATTACAAATAATTAGATCAAATTGATTACTTTTATAATTTGTTGATTTCAGATCAACTATTTTGAAATTCGATACAAATTTAAATTTTTTTGCTCTCCTAATCCTTAGGCTACTAGAATCACATGCAAAAATTTTGTTATTTTTAGTATATTTTGACAGAATTCTATTTAGAAATACTAAATTAATTCCATCACCAACTCCTGCATCTAATACAGACATACTTTGCTTTTCTTTTATATTATTATGTAACAAAATTTCTTCAAAAATTTCCCATCTTTTTTCAATAGTGATTCTATATACTGGATTTTTGAGTTGACGTTCAATTTGGTTATCTGTAAACCAAAGTAAATCTTTTTTTGACATTGCTTTATTATTTCTAAAAATTTTGAATAATTACTTTAAATTAAAGTACTTAAAAAAAGTACTGAGTCAATTATTTGCAAAAAAATATAATCAAATTTACTTTACAATTTAAGATCATATAATCCCTTTTATTACAAATACTTTTCTAAATTTTTGAAAATGTGCGGAATTAACGGAATAATTGATTTATATAAAGCTAGTTTACACGTAGTTACCATTAATAAGATGAATAATCTTTTAAAACACCGCGGTCCAGACGGGGAGGGTGTTTGGAATGATGAAAACATCGCAATTGGTCATACTAGATTATCAATTTTAGATTTAACTAAAAGTGGTTATCAACCTATGATAAGTAACGATTCAAATTACGTCATAAGTTTTAATGGAGAAATTTATAATTTTAAAGAATTAAGACAAAAGCTTATTAATGAAGGTTTCACTTTTAATGGTAATTCAGATACGGAAGTAATTTTAAAATATTTTGAAAATTTTGGAATCGAATCACTCAAGTTTTTTGAAGGGATGTTCGCATTTGCAATTTGGGATAGGATTAGAAAATGCTTGTATATTGCTAGAGATAGGGTTGGAGAAAAACCATGTTATTATAATCATAGCAACCAAAAGTTTATATTCAGTTCTGAAATCAAAGGCATATTAGCAGCGCCATGGGTCAAGAGAAAAATAAATAAACAAGCATTAGCGAATTTATCAATTTTTCCGTCAGCACCAGATAATTCGAGTATTTATGACGGAATAAATTCGATACCTCCAGGACATTTCCTTAAATTTAGTTTAGGTAAATAGAAATTAAAAAATATTGGCAATTAAAATTTAAAAATATTAGAACAAATTATATAGACGTTGTTGATGAATTCTCTCACTTAATGAAAGAAAAGATATTAAATTCTACTTCTTCCGATGTCCCAATAGGATTAGCTTTATCAGGAGGGGTAGATTCGAGCTTCATAGGTTCACAGCTTGTAGAAAATAATATTAAGAAATTATCTAGTTTTTGTATTACATCAAAAGAAGGACACGAAAGAAGTCGGGCCGAAAATGTAGCAAAAATATTCAATT
>NZIM01000012.1 GCA_002691585.1 Legionellales bacterium | reverse complement strand
TTTTTCATAATCAATTCTCTCTAAAATAACTTTCACAGGTTTTGGTAACCCAAGATTGGTTAACTCATTAAAATCATGCCATTTTTTTACGATAGTATGAAAACAACTGTCTTTAACCAAAACATAACAATCAATATACCATATTTGATGTGAGAAAATATGTTTATATTGTTGTATAAAGGGCTTGTTTCTAATATTTTTAAGAGATGGGTCATTTACATCGTAAATTAATGGACACCAAAGCCCGTTCCAAATTTTATTTTTCTCATTGCGAATTAATCCAACTTTGTCTTTTAGAATTGGAAATACAAATACTTTATTAAAAATAGTTTGCTTCTTTCTAATCTTTTTTTGAGGAAGAAAGTGTTGTATGTTATTTTGATTTGCATAGCATCTTGTTTGAATAGGGCACTTATAACACTCAGGTTGTTTCAAATGACAAACCGTTGCACCAATATCCATAATGGCTTGAGTATATTCTGCACATTGTTTTTTTGGTGTCACTAATTCACTGATGAACCAGAAATGACGATCACCATGAGCATGATATGGATATTTGAAAATCCCAAAAAATCGAGACAGGACCCTTTTTACATTTCCATCTAAAATTACTCCATGCTCTCTGAACCCTAGGGCTAAAATTGCTCCCGCAGTAGACCTTCCGATGCCAGGAAGTGCAATTAATTGTTCAAGATTGTTAGGTAAGTTTTTGAGTCCTTGATTTTTGAGAGTAATTGCTGTTTTGTGTAAATTACGAGCTCTGGAATAATATCCTAACCCTGCCCAGTCTCTCATCACATTGTCTTCTGGTGCATTGGCAAGATGTAAAATATTAGGGTGGTTTTTAATGAATCGGTTGAAATAACCTTTTACAGTTTCCACCTGAGTTTGCTGCAACATGATTTCAGATACCCATGTGTGATATGCACATTGACCAGTTTTCCAAGGTAAGTTTTTTCTTCCCTTCTTTTCATACCAGGCAATCAAATTTGTAGAAAAATATTCATTAAGTTGCATGTCGTCATTATGTCAATATTATTGGTATTTGCAATTGAAAAAATATGATTGTTGAGTCGGTTTAAAATCAGTATATTGATACTATGACAATTAATAATGAAGAAAGAATAAAAAGCTTTGTGGCAAGAAAAGGGAGATTAACAAAGTCACAAGCGGTGGGTTTAAATCAATTGGATCGTTTTTCTTTTAATGCTGATCATATTGACCTTGAGAACAAATCTGTATATCTAGAAGTTGGTTTTGGGATGGGAGATGGTTTGATTGAAATGGCCAAATTATTTCCAGACGTACTGTTTATTGGCGCCGAGGTTTATCCGTGCGGAGTCGGTCATTTAATTGACAGATGCATTAAAGAAAACATTTCTAATATTTTAATATTTCATGATGATGTTTATAAATTACTTCCACAATTACATCGTAGCTCACTGAGTCAAATACAAATATTCTTTCCTGATCCTTGGCATAAACGAAAACACCAAAAGCGTCGTTTAATTAATAAATCATTTTTAGACCATGTGATCCCCTTATTAATTTCTGGTGGTAGAGTCCATGTTGTGACAGATTGGGCAGATTATGATAAATCTCTAAATACTCTTTTCAAAAGTGTAAATATACTTAAACGAATTTCATATTCTAGGCCTTTTTATCGCTCTAAAACAAAATATGAAAAAAGGGGCCTTGGTTTAGGCCATAAAATATTTGAACACATATACGTAAAAATTTAACGAAAAATTAATTTACAATTGGATCTAGGGGAATTCTAGAAACTGCTCGCACCCAAATAATCGGAGCAGCACTTAATACCTCTTCATTATAAAGAATAGGTCTTGAAATTGAAGAGTCCCAATTAAGGGCAAATAGATGGTATTTTCCAGGTTCGTCTCCATTTCTTAAATTTCTTACCATGGATCCATGGGTGGGTGTCTGGATGATACAGTTAAAACCGACTAAAGATTCAATTTCTTCTTGATATCGTCTGTTACCAGCAACCATATCACCTGGGAAGTATTTTGGTAACATTGAGTCATCGGATATCACCATATCTATTGAGTTTGTATTATGGTTTCTAAAGTGTAAAAGCTCTTGAGTGGCAACGTTATAGCCAGGCATTCGTGAAAGATTTATGTCTTCATTGGCAGGTTGGCTTAAATTCTTTGAAAATCTTGGCTCATGTCCGAGGCCATGGAGTAGCCAGTCAAGTGTTACGTCGACCCCTTCTGCTTGCATTGCTTGAACTGCAATGGCGGCACCTTTACGTGTAAGTCCTCCAAAACGTGCACTTTCCCAATTTTGTAATGTACCCCTTGCAATGTTATAGCGTTTGTTTATTAAATCTCTTGAGAGTCCAGTCATTTCTCTTAAACATTTTAGGCGCTGGGCTCTTTGCTTAGCAACTTCAGTGTCAACTTCAACTTTTCTACGTGGCATATACTGTCCTCTTAAATTCTGATGATTCAAAAAATCAATCACATTAAGCATAATAATTTATAAAAATGATGTAAATAAAAAATTATTTTTTTTTATGGTTCTACAGGGTTATATTAAAAAATTTTTAGTAAAATTGATTGATCAAAAGTTTTTGGCAGATGCTGAAAAGTTGATAATTTTTCTTTGGGGTGATTTAATTTCCACATGAGTCAAACATTGATTTTTCGTTTCTTAAATTTCACAACCCCTTTTTGCGTATGGTCTCCATATTTAATGTTTTTTTATTCAATTTTTAAGTCGAAATTTAAAACAGACATGATCAAGAAAAACATTCCTTTAATCTGTTTGATTTGTTGGATGTTTGTTGCGACTTTTTGGTCTATTCATTTAAGTGTGCACGAATCATTAACTGCATCGATGAAGTATATACTTAAATTTTGTCTATTTATTATGCTTTTGTCATTATATGAAAAGCAAACTGACAATCGATTATCAAATTTATGGACATTTTATTTAATAGCCTTTCTTTCAATTGTTTTTTTAATAAAGTTTTTTGGGTTTCTTGTAATGTCCGAAGGTGTGAATCAATTTTTTCAGCGAAAATTACAAAAAGAAATTCTTACAAGTGTTGTACTTTCAAATTTAATTGCACTTATAGCGCTTGAAAACATTATAGAAAAACCAAAATGGTATGTATTGAGATCGTTAATATTAATAATGTATTTATTATTTATGAGTATTCAAAGGATGCCAATTGTGATTTTGTTCATTGGGCTTGCGTTTATGTACTTAGAACATCGAAAAAAGATTCCATTTTATTATAGTTTTTTGTTTTTATTAGTGCCTCTAGTTTTTATGGGCTCTCCTTTACTTGCCAAATTTCAAAAAGGGTTTCATGAATTACAAACAATAGAACAGATGAATACAAGCACGACATCCACTGCTAGTATGCAAATTCGTTATAAATTGTTTGAGCGAAGTATGCGTTTAATTTACAAGAAACCTATTATTGGTCATGGCCCTGGAAGCCACCAAAAATTAATTCCGGTTTTTTTTAATCAAGGCGATACAAAAAAATTATACTACAATGGAATATATTATTTAAAGCATACACATATGCTTTATACCTGCATCACAGTACAATATGGGTTGATTGGTTTGTTTTTGTTTATGTGGTGGATAATGAGTTTATTCAATATGGCAAAGAGTCTTGAATCTAATAGTCGATGCCGAGTGCTTACAGCCATTATTGCAATATTAGTTATTGGGATCTTTGATGAGCCAATCTATGACACACAGTTTGGCTTTTTAATGATGTCCTGGCTTGCATACGTGATTGTGACTGGACGTCCAAAAGTCTTACCTTTTAGTAAATAATATGACATAATGTTCAACATCTAGGAGATAATATGAGTAACAATAATGATCGACAAAAAGCACTAAACGCTGCACTTAGTCACATCGAGAGGCAGTTTGGTCAAGGATCCATCATGAAGATGGGTGATAAAAGTGTCAACATGGATATTGAGGCAGTTTCAACAGGATCTTTACGGCTAGATGTAGCGCTTGGAATAGGGGGTTTACCTCGTGGGCGTGTCGTTGAGATATTTGGACCAGAATCATCGGGTAAAACAACGTTGACATTGCACGCTGTTGCATCTATTCAAAAGGCAGGCGGTGTTGCAGCATTTATTGATGCGGAGCATGCATTAGACCCTGCTTATGCTGAAAAACTTGGTGTAGATATTGATAATCTCTTTGTTTCTCAGCCTGATACTGGTGAGCAAGCATTAGAAATTACTGATATGTTGGTTCGTTCAGGGGGAGTAGATCTTGTTGTGGTCGACTCTGTTGCAGCACTTACGCCTAAAGCAGAAATAGATGGAGATATGGGAGATCAACATGTTGGTTTACAGGCACGTTTGATGTCACAAGCCCTTCGAAAGTTAACTGCAAATATTAAAAGGTCTAATACATTGGTAATTTTCATTAACCAAATAAGAATGAAAATAGGCGTGATGTTTGGTAATCCAGAAACTACAACCGGGGGGAATGCTTTAAAATTTTACTCTTCAGTTCGACTTGATATCAGAAGGATAGGCGCCTTAAAACGAGGTGAGGAAGTTTACGGTAACGAAACAAGAGTAAAAGTAGTAAAAAATAAAGTATCACCGCCTTTTACAAAAGCCGAATTTGATATTATATATGGTGAAGGTATTTGTAAATTTGGTGAGCTTATCGATATGGGAGTAGAGCATGGCTTTATGCAAAAGGCTGGCTCATGGTATAGTTACAATGGTGAGAGGATAGGACAAGGACGTGATAATGTTCGTAACTATCTAAAAGAAAATACGAAAGTCGCTGTTGAGCTTGAATCAACATTACGAGATAAACTACTTACTAAAAATATAGTTGCTGAAACTGACCCAGTTGAATGACAATCCGTGTTGCTGCAATGAACCTTTTAGCGCGTCGGGAATATAGTATGAAAGAGCTAGTATCCCGACTTGTTAACAAATTTCCAAAAGAAGAAGTAATGGAGACTTTAGAACAGTTGAAAAACGAGAATCTTCAGTCTGATTTACGATATGCTGAGATGAGGGTGCGAGTAAGAAGTAAAGCTGGTTATGGTTCTTTATTTATCGAAAATGAGCTTGTAAGTGCTGGGTTAGATGCTGAGTTAGTTTCTTCAGTCATTAGATCTTCGGACCTTGATTGGGTTCATTTAGCTGCAATTCAAAAACAAAAAAAAGTATTTAAAGATGACGCCCATCTTAGACGTTATCTATATAGGAAAGGTTTCGAGAATAGCGTAATACAGAAAGTGATAAAAGGAGAGTAATGATGAAAACATCCTCTATTCGTAAAAAGTTTATTGAGTATTTTAAGAGTGAAAGACACGCTTTCGTACCAAGAGCTAATCTTGTTCCTAAAGAGGATAAAAGCCTCCTTTTTGTAAACGCAGGTATGGTCCAATTCAAGCCCAATTTTTTAGGAAAAAAAGCACCATTTACTTGTGCGGTGACTGCTCAGCCTTGTCTAAGAGTTGGTGGTAAACATAATGATTTGCGCAATGTAGGGCATACAGCTAGGCATCATACCTTATTTGAGATGTTGGGTAACTTTAGTTTTGGTGATTATTCTAAAGAAAGAGCCATACAACTTGCATGGACTTTTTTAACTGATCACTTAATGCTTCCTAAAGAAAAGTTATGGGTAACAGTGCATTACTCAGATAAAGAATCACGAAAAATTTGGGAGAATGTAATAAAAGTACCCACAAATCGAGTAGTGGATTGTGGTGATGAAGAAAACTTCTGGGCAATGGGCGACACTGGCCCATGTGGCCCATGTACAGAGATTTTTTATGATCATGGCCCAGATGTTGAAGGGGGACCTCCAGGTTCGCCAACCGCAGATGGAGATAGGTATATTGAAGTATGGAATATTGTCTTTATGTCCTATGAACGACTGGAAAATGGTGAAAAGGTTCCTTTGCCTAAGTTATGTGTTGATACAGGTATGGGACTTGAACGTATTGCTGCAGTATTACAAAATGTACATTCAAATTATGAGATTGATCTTTTTCACACACTTATAGAATCAATAAAAGAACGTTTACATCCAATTGAAATTGATAGAGTCTCATCTCAGGTTGTAGCTGATCATTTACGTTCAATTATGTTTTTATTGACAGATGGTATTACGCCTGGAAATGAAGGTCGCTCGTATGTATTGCGAAGAATCATTAGAAGAGCACTACGATATTTATATCAGTCTGGCGTAAAAACCCCTGTTCTTTATGATCTTTTAACCTATGTGGTAGAGGGAATGGGAGAGGACTTTCCAGAACTTTCATTGTCCTATGACAAAGCAGTGAAAACACTCAAAAAAGAAGAAGAAAAGTTCTTTAAAACAATAGAGCAAGGTATGGCGATTTTACTCAATCGTTTAAAGGAAAATACGTTGGTTGAAGGCGAGTTAGCTTTTAAACTATACGATACATATGGTTTTCCAGTTGATATTACTGAGGACATTGCATGTGAAATGGGTGGGAAAGTTGATCTTGAAGGATATCAAAAGTGCATGGAAACCCAAAAAGCACGATCTAAAAAAAATCAACAGTTTAAAAGTTCCTCAACCTTAAATTTATCTCATTTTAAAAAAACTGAATTTGATGGTTATCATAAAATGAATCAATGCTCAAAAATAGTTGGATTATTTTCTGAAGGGCAGCCAGTTGATCAGATTGAGGGAGAAGGAATTATTATACTAGACCGTACACCTTTCTATCCTGAGGGTGGAGGCCAGGTTGGAGATCAGGGGACATTAAAAAAAGAACATTCTCACTACAATGTAATGGACACACAGATTCAGGACGATATTATATATCATTTTATAGAGGGAAAGGGATCGCTTCATATTAGTGACGTTGTAGATGTACAGGTTTCTGGTAAAAGATATGCTACGGCACGTCACCATTCTGTTACACATCTACTACATGCTGCATTAAAAAAAATCCTTGGTAACCATGTATCACAACAAGGTTCATTAGTAACATCTGAAAAACTTCGATTTGACTATAATTGTGATGGAGCTCCATCAACTGAGCAGAAAAATCTTATAGAACAACTTGTAAATAATCAAATCAAACAATCTGAGTCAGTTCAGATTGAAATGATGTCTCAAATTGAAGCTAAGAAAGCAGGCGCTGTGAGTATGTTTGGTGAAAAATACCCAGAACAAGTAAGAGTATTATCTATGGGTTCATTTTCAAAGGAGTTGTGTGGCGGAACACATGTCAACAATACCGGGGATATTATGTGCTTTAAGATCATGTCAGATAGTGCATTATCTAGTGGTGTTAGGCGTATTGAGGCAGTTGCTGGATATCCTGCGATAGAAATTTTGAGACATAAAGTTAGTATCTTTGAGAATGTTCAAGAAATACTACAAGTCACAGACCAAAATACTCAAGCAAAGATACGACAATTGGTTGATGATAAGAAGCAATTGGAGAAAAAGCTTAAACAACGAGTTGTTCCACAAAATTGGTTGCATGCGGAGGAAATTGGCTCATTTAAATGCTTTATAGATAAGTTAGAATGTCAAGATATGAATGAGATATTAGGGCACGTGGATCATTATAAGAATAATGAAAAGATGATCTCCTTTTTATTCTCCGAAATTGAAGGAAAAAATCGATTTGTCATTTCAATCAGTAAAGACCTTGTTTCGTATTCTGTATGCAGACAAGTAATGGAATTTTTAGCTTTACATCTATCCATTAAGGGTGGTGGAAGAGATGATCTAATTCAAGGCGTGATTGCTAATACCACTTCAGAAATCAAAACATCAATGATAAAATTAAAAAGTTGGATTAAGGAATTATCTTTTTGAAAGGCTCGGTATTAAAGTTTGGTGGATCGTCATTAGCTACAATTGATAAAATTGAACATGTAGCGAACATTATCCTTAAACATTCTGTCAACCATGAAATTGTAGTCGTTGTATCAGCAATGATGGGGGAGACAGATCGTCTAGTTTCATTAGGTAATCAGATTTTTGATAATCATCATCCTGAGCGTGAAATGGATCAGCTCATTTCAAATGGTGAGACCATTACAGCAGCATTACTTGCTTTAGCTATAAAAAAACGAGGACGTGACGCTGTATCGTTAACAGGATGGCAGGCAGGAATTCATACAACCTATCATCCACAGAATGCAACTATTAATTCATGTGATACAACGCGTATACGTGAAGCGCTTGATCGCGGTCAAATTCCAGTTGTTACGGGATTTCAAGGGGTATCGAATAGCGATGTTACCACACTTGGCCGAGGTGGATCAGATTTAACAGCCATCGCCCTATCAAATGCTCTCAAAGCAGAATTATGCTGGATTTATACAGATGTTGAAGGTGTTTATAATGTAGACCCAAGAATGGTTCCCGATGCAAAATTAATTCCACAGATGGATTTTGAAACACTTTATAAGATAGCTTTAAGTGGTGCGAAGGTTGTTCAGTTTCAAGCTGCTGCATATGCAAAAAAAATGGAACAAGCCATTCGTGTATGTGCAACACACAAACCTGGAGCTGGAACACTTATTAATGCTCAAAGGGTAACTACACCACCCTTAATTGCATACAAAAGGGGCATTGTTCTAATTCAAGCTACTAAAAAAGGGTTAGAAATACTAGAAGAAAGACAGGATCAATTAGGTATATTTGAAAATCTTCAAAATGAAAAAATAGTTGCCTTCGAAATGGAGGAGACAAGAGTTTCTAATTTAATTATTAATGAAAGGCTTGATGAGGAGATAATTAAAACAGATAGCCGTTGGTGTGTTATTTCAATCCATTATTCAATCTCGCCATTTGTTGAAGCAATGTTAAAAAAAGAATTGAAAACATATTTTTTGATCTCAAATGATTCGATTATGTTTTTATTTCCTGAGTATTTATTACAAGACCAATTAATAAAAATCAATCATTTGCTTGATTTTAAACAGATTAAAGATAAAGAGCCTGTTGATTGTAAGCCATAAGCCATATATCATGTGATATATTGTTTATTTAGTCTATAATAAAATTATGGACTGTTATGTAGATAATAATTCATAATATGGCACCTGGTGATTGGTGGGTTATTGTAAGTTGAAATTTATTAATTAAAGCGATAACATGACAATTATTAGGAATATTTTATAAGGAGATTGTTATGTTAATTTTAACTAGAAGAGTTGGTGAAACTTTAATTATTAATGATGATGTTAAAATCACCGTGCTTGGTGTAAGAGGACATCAAGTGAGGATTGGAGTAGATGCTCCTAAAGATGTCTCAGTTCACCGTTTAGAAATTTACCAACGTATTCATGATCAGCCATCAGATGATGATCAAGATAATAAAAATACTACCGAAGATTCTCAATCATAATGTCTAACATGTTCAGTAATCAATATTACGAGATATGTTTTTAGATGAAAGATCCTTTCTATTTACAAGAAAAATTAAGGTATAAGAACCCTGTTCCAAGTAGAGAACTCATTTTAAAAACACTTCAAAGATTAAAAAAACCCATTAAGTTTGATTCATTAATTAAAGAATTAACTATTGAACCAAAATCATTAATACCTGGTTTTAAAAAAAGAATTAAAGCCATGATTAGAGATGGTCAAATTATGGAAAATAGAAATGGTTTTTTAGTTTTAACTCAGCAAATGGACTTATGCCAAGGAATTGTTCAGTTTAATAAAGATCGTACACCTTTTCTTTGGATATTAGATGATAACCGTAAAGTGACAATTTCAGGAATGCAGGCTTCTGAATTGATGCAAGGTGACGATATCATGGCACGATTTGTCAGTGATGACGAGGCCATTGTAGTAGAAATTCTTTCCAGAAGATTAACGCATTTAATCGGTACTGTTGATAGTGATAGAGGTATATTAAGTTTAAAGCCGTTAACTATTTGTTGTCAGTATGACCCTTTGATTAAGCCATCAAAGTTTAAATTACACCAAGGGCAGCTAGTAAAAGCAAAAATTCAAAAAGGGCCTAAACCTTCCAAACCAGCAATCGTAGGTGTTGTAGAATTAATTAAACCTAAAAAAGATTTAGATTATCAAATCGATTTGATCTGCCAAGCAAGTGATATTGATGTTCAGTACCCAGAGGCTTTAGTTCCCAAGCAATTTCCTAAGATAGATCACAGAGAAGATTGGACGGCATTAGATTTCGTAACCATTGACGGTGAGGATGCCAAAGATTTTGACGATGCTGTATATGTGAACAAAACAAAAGAGGGTTACAATGTTTATGTTGCTATCGCAGATGTATCTCATTTTGTTAAACCAAACAGCCCCCTTGATAAAGAAGCGCGTTCTAGAGGAACATCAGTTTATTTTCCCTCAAAAGTGATCCCAATGTTACCAGAAAAACTTTCTAATGACTGGTGTTCGCTTAGACCCGACGAAGATCGTTTATCATTAGCAATAAAAATCAATTTAAATTCTATGGGTCATGTAAAAAAGTCTTCCATACATCAAGTTACTATAAGATCTAAACATCGGTTAACTTATCATCAGGTTCAAAATTATATAGATAAACAGAATGACAATTTAAGTACTATTTCTCATATAATAGATCCGTTAATTGAAGTGTATACGCTTCTTCAGAAGTTGAAAAATGAACGTGGTGCTTTAACTTTTAACCGAAATTTGATGGTGCCGATTTTATCAGGTTCAGAAATTGTAGGCTTTAAAAATACTAAAGCAACGGATGCTACTCGTCTTATTGAGGTTTTAATGTTATTAGCAAATGAAGAAGTTGCTAAATTTTGTAAAGATCATAAATTACCTGTTTTATATCGTAATCACGGTGAACCAGATTTATTTAAGTGGCAAGTTGTAGCTGAGTTTTTAAAGCAACACAATATTGCTGTCAATCAAAGCCAATTACCTACACCCAAACAGATGTGTGATTTGTTAACTGAGGTTGCAGATTTAGAGGGTGGTGATATTATTGAGCAAATGGTTTTAAGGTCACTTCCTCAAGCCCTTTATGAGGCATCGTGTAAAGGTCATTATGGTTTGAGTTATGAAACATATTTACACTTTACTTCTCCCATTCGAAGATACCCAGATCTTGTTGTGCATCGAGCAATTAAACAGTTTTTATTAGAAAAAAGTCCTATTGCATACGATGTTATGAAGATTGGTCATCATTGTTCTTATACTGAACGTCGAGCTGAACAAGCTACTCGATGGATTGATAGTTGGCTGAAATGTCAGTATGTAAAAGATAAGATTGGAACCATACATCGTGGAAAGATTTCAAATGTTCTAGGTTTTGGTGTCTTTGTCTATTTAGATGATATTGGTATTGATGGATTAATTCACGTTTCGAATTTACCTCAAGATTACTATGATTTTAATGAAAAGAAACAACAATTAGAAGGACGTTATTCAAAAAATCAATTCACGATAGGGGATCAGTTAAAAGTTAGAATTGATCGAGTAGATTTAGAAACAAGAAAAATTGATTTTCAACTTTGTACTAATTGAAGAATGAATATTACTGATTGTACTGGTTGATTTTGTTCATATCGTAAGACTTCATTTGATTCGTAGATACATTGGAATTGTCTAGCAGATTCTTTAACGTACGAAGGAGTATGTTGGAAGCGACCACTGTCTGATAAATAATATGATGAATTCTTGGTGTTTAATTCAAAACTTAATACTAGATACCCCTTGTTTTCAACAATCAAGTTCATTGTTTGGAAAAATTGAGAAGTATCTCCTATGTACGGCATGACATCAGCAACATAAACGAGTTGATATTCATTGTTTTGCTTATCAATTTTTGAAATGTTGTTTTGTTGCAATTCATCGTAATGATGTGTTTTCTTTGCAATGTCTAGCATGTTGCCAGCACAATCTACTCCAACGAGTTTGTTTGTCCAAGGTTTAAGAAATTCACCAGCCATACCAGTACCACATCCCAAATCCAATAGTGTATTAAACTGATTTTTCTTAGGTGAAATTTGAGTTTCGATAATGGAAATCATGATTTCGTGCCCTTTATATTTCAGAGCTTTTTTAAGGTGCTCGTTGTAGCTAGAGGCGTATTGATCGAATAAATTTTGCACATACGATTCAGGACATTCTTGGTATGAATGTTCTTTTTGCATTAAAGCAGTTAAAAGGAATGAAATTTCAGAATGATTTGGTTTTTGCACTTGTGCTTTTTGATAATACGAAATAGCTTTATCCTTATGTCCAATTTTTAAATGCAAGGTACCAAGATTATAAAGGGTATCAAAATGATTTTGTTCGTTGAAAAGTACTTTCTCAAAATATGTTTTGGCATCTTCAAATCGAGCTAAATATTGATAACATACAGCTATATTATATAGAGCATCAATGTTGTTTGGCGATTTTGATAATATCTGAAACCAATGTTGCAATGCATGTTCTAGATCACCATTATGAAAATAAACTACTGCAATGTTATGGCAATTTTCGATATTAAAAGGATCAATATCATAAGCAATGTTGAATTCTTCTAATGCTCTATTCATATCTTCTAATCCAAGATAGGCGCACCCAAGATGATGTCTTATTGCAAATGTATCTTTTTCGTTGTTTGCAATTTGTTCTAAATATTTAATAGCTTTTTTAAAATTTTTTGTTTGAATTAAACATTGAGCAAGATGAAATTCAGCATCAGGATATTTATAATCTTTTTCGAGTAACGCTGTAAAACTTTTTGTAGCTGACTCAAAATTTTGCTGATACATGTGGCAGAGTCCAATATTAAAGAGAGGGTCAAGATTTATTTGATCAATTTGAAATGAACGTTCAAAATATGATAACGCCATCGGATATTCTTTTTGTTTAAAGTAAAGACTACCAATATTATTTAAAGTACTACACATTCCAGGACATATTTTTAAGGCTTTCTGAAAATACTTTAAAGCCTCATTGTATTTATTTAACCCTTTATAAGCAGTTCCTATATTAGATAATAATCCATGATGTGTTGGATCATGAATGAGAGCTTGTTTTAAATATTCAAGTGAATGAGAGAATTCTTTTTGCTGTCCATATGCAATCCCTAATAAGTGAAGTAACTCAAAATTATTAGGTATTTTTTTTAGAAGTTCATGGTAGTGATGAATCGCATTTGTAATATTGCCTGAACGGTGAATTGATAGTGCTGATTTAAACGATACTTCCATATAAATCATCATACCGCGTAATAAATTAACAATAAAGGTTGCTCCTTAAATTAATTTTAGGTATATTTGAGACTTATGGGCTATTAGGGTACTTAGCTCAGTTGGTAGAGCGTCGCCTTTACACGGCGAATGTCGGGGGTTCAAGTCCCTCAGTACCCACCACGAGGAGTGGTAGTTCAGTTGGTTAGAATGCCGGCCTGTCACGCCGGAGGTCGCGGGTTCGAGTCCCGTCCACTCCGCCATTTAAAGTTATGTTGATACGATAGATGCATTATTCACAAAATCCATCAAAAACTTTTACCATTATCATTACTGGTTTGCTTGCAATCTTGTTCATTATTAGTATGGCATTTGATCCAAACTCTCAACCAGTGTTTTCAAGTGATAAGCTAGCTAAAGTTGGAAAAACCTATGTCACTAAAGACGACCTGACCTTCTCGTATAGGAAATTAGCACAATACATTTCATCTCAAAATCCACAAATTCCAGAGAATCAACTGATAGCAATTATTGATAAAGAGATTTGGCCATTTATTCATAATAATTATGCGATTCAAGATTTAATGAATGAATATCATTACACGGTTCCAGATACGAAATTTCAGGATTTTTTAATTAATAACAATGCTTTTAAATATAATGGGACATTCTCTAAAAAAATATTTACGGATTATCTAAAGCGAATGAATATTAATTTTTCATTTTTTTCAAAAGATTTAAAGCGACAAATGCTCCATGATGCGTTTCAAAAGAATATTGAGGTCGCATTTGAATTTTCAAATGCTGAGAAAGAGATAATTAGATTATCTGCCCATCATAACAGGTCACTCATTTATAAAATAATAGACCCTAAAAAAATAAACATAACAAAACCAATTAGTGAAAAAGATATAAAAGCCTATTTTGATTTACATCAAACAGAGTTTATTGTTCCAGAAAAGAATCAATTCCAATTTACACTAATAAAACCAAATTACAGAGATACTTCATCGAATTATCAAAGAGATGATTTACTAAAGTTTTATCAGGAGCATTCAGATCGGTACATGAACCAATCAAAATATCGAATCAAGTTGATTCATATTAACAAAGATGAGACTCAAAAATTAGATCAACAATCGTTAGATTTAGTAAAAGCATATATGTATGCAACTGAAAGAAACCCATTTCTAGAAAAAATAATTGAAT
>NZIM01000011.1 GCA_002691585.1 Legionellales bacterium | reverse complement strand
CACAATCATTGGCAGGTATGGAAAAATCTTATGAGAATTTAACTAACACAATGTTGGTTGGAAACTTTATGTGTAAAATAGGCCAATACTTCAGTAAAACATCCGCTGTCAAAACGTTAGGCGTTGAAAGAAAAGCAGATGACTATTATATCACACCCCTCAAAATTGCAGCTAGAAGTCTATTGTCAATTATATATTTACCCTCTAGCATTTGTAACGGTATATATCATGCATCTAATTATTGTTTTAATATTGAAAACCTGAAAGCCAGCAACTTATTAACATACGCTCAAATGCAAGATGCCCTTAGCACATTTACTGTCGTTCATAATCATTGTAAAAGTGGAAAAGATAGAACGTTAGTAGGTGAAATTTTCACTCACGCAAAGAGATCCTGGGAAAAAGAAAATCATCGTGCTCTAACCCAAGACGATATAAACGCAAATCAATCTTTTAAGGAGATCTTAGTCAATGAGTTTAAAGACCCAGCGCACTACGAAGGCAACTTACAGGATGTCGCTGTTCCTAATATCAAAAACGTATCGGACATTTTACCTCGTCATTTGATCACTGATGAAGTCAAAGACATGTTGAAATTAGCCAAAGAATTTCAGAAAATGCAAGATAGTGCTCTAAAATTTGAGGGGAGTGAGCCTCAATTTAAAGAGGAGCTTCAAAGTGATGAACCCTCCAATACCTCAACTTTTTCAAACAAATAAACACAAAAATAGTTTTATTTCGCTATAATTACTAAATAAGGAAATAAAAATAATATTATGGCTAAAATTTATCCAGAAACAGTTAATAATAAGGAAATACTCATAACCAACATGTATCTTAATCAAATTAAGAAACTACTGGTTGTGAATGATAAATTAGGTTTTGATGTAGGATTCACACTTTCTGACTTAAGAAAAAATATAAATGCAGAAACAATAAGTGTAGATAAACATCTCTCGTCAGATGAAAAGCTGGAAGCAGATAAACTCATTACTAATCTGTGGCAACAAATTAGCACACCTGATCAAGAACAAAATATAGAAGAAACTAAAGAGGAACCGATGGGTTTAATGCAGCATCATAAACCTTTAAATACTGCTGTCATTACAAAAATCCGTGATAAAATTTCTCCACAAGAGATAACAAAAAAAGATATGCAGGAAGGTTCAACCACTAGCAATACAACCTTACAAAGACTAAGATGTAAACAGGAGTGGTCAACAGAAAACTGGGAGGCAGTTATTTCTGTGGGAGTTGGAGACATTCTATCAATTGACTCCAACCCTTCCTCTCTTGCAAATGTATTTTCGCGTCAATACAGCTATTCAAAGAAACTTTCGAATACGAATAATCCTTACGATAATCCTTATGAGTCTCAATATGCTTCTACTGTGACCTCAAGCGTAATTGGTCCAGATACTGAAAAAATAAAACAAATTAAAGCTTTAATAGATTTTACGAAAAAAAATACCAGAGGCCCCTTCCTTAAGTTGCCTGAGGGTACTAAAAATAAATACTATTCATTTACATTACTCAATGAGAATGATAAACCATCTGCTAACCAAAATGAGTCTGAGGGTGTCACCAACATTCAATGGTCATCTTCAATTGACAATAATATCTCCATCGTTAAAGACATCCTGTCGCAATCTGAAAATATCAACCTTAAAGATCCCAATGGTGTGGCAGAAAAAAATCGAATGGAACGTTCAATAGAGGGAATGAAAGCAATTATAGGATCTGTAAACACCAACTATTCATTTCTATGGTCATGTTTGACCCACTTTGCAAAATCTACTCAAAATTCGTTTCTTTCACTATTTTATACTGTGAACTCTACCTATGATACGGAAAAGTCACAAAATTTACTCGCGTATGCTCATGTTCAAGATGCATTAAGTACATTTACAGTAGTGAATAATCAATGTGAATCAGGTAATGGTAGAACTTTGATAGGAGAAATGTTCACAAATGTTAAAAGAACCTGGGAGATAGAAAACGAAAAATCGCTTACCATGGACGATCTTCAAGAGGATAGCTTTAAATCACTTTTTACAAATGAGTTTAAAAATCTTGATAACTACACCAGTGTCTTGGATGACACCGGATTATTAAGTATTAAGCACATCACTAACACACTCCCATCCTATTTGATTGATGATGGCATGCAATCCATGATTCAAACCTCCAAAAATTTTGAAAGTCTCCAAAATATTGGATGTAATACACTAAGCAAGGCGGAAGATTTGAATATCCAGTCTGGCGAAGCACCTAAGGGACCTGGTCATTCTTAGAAATTAAAATTTCAAGTGTCTACCAACCATACATTATACCAACAGAGTATATACCTGAGCTAATTTGATCCAAATCATTCGTAGAGAACGCGCCGTCAGTTTCAACTCTTAACGTTTGATAATTAATGACCTTCAAACCAAGAGTTGCTCTCCAATTTTCATTAATAGTCACCTCATTTCTAACACCCATGACTCCTCCCCATTGATAATCATGAATGGCCTCACCTGAGACTAACACTTCTGGACCATGCTCTGTGAATGCTCCTCTGGAAAGACCAGCCAAAAGTACAACATTCAATCCTTTTGCAACATGAAAACCAGGTGCAAATACTAAACCCATGTCCCAATCGTGAGATAAATGTTCACTATTGCGGTAATCAACATGGAAGCCTTGGTTATCTTCATTACTATTTAAATATTGTGCGAACCCTTCTAAACCAAAGAAAAAATTATCGTTAATCTGGATACGTCGACCTAAAGTAAGACTCCCTCCCCACCCAGAGACTGCTAATGGCAAATGGAAAGTTTTTAATAGCTGCTCTTCATCCTCATTTTCATTTAACTCAGTTACATCTTTCACTGGACTTAAAATGATATAATTTTTAAATCGGTTGGTCTCATCTTCTTTCAGCGTACGATCTCTATTTGAATTCGGATAATAAATTAAAGAAGCCAAGAAGCGGTCAATGGTAGGTTGAAAACTAACATCTTGACGATTGGCTGTGTCACCTGGATTATCTGGATTAGTAAACTCTTGAATTTGACTGTATTCATACTTTGGAAATAATGTTTCTAACCAACTGAATCGCCATGACCACTTGTTGGTGATTGGTGCCTGTGTGGTAATACCTGTCATAAAACCAATAGCTAATTGATCATTGGTTCCAGTACTACCAAAACTCGCCATATTGGAATCCATTTGGTAATCCATTAACTCTAAACCAAATACCCCCCCTATTTGTCCGTACCGTTCATATACTGGCATCACTCGCATCGAAGTCATCCATACGCGTGAAATAGACACTTGTCCCTTGGTACCAGTAACAGAAGACAGCCCTAGCGAAGATTGTGCTGTTGATATACCTGCACTGGCCTCAACATTCATTAGCCACCTAGGTGCGATTGGTTTGGATAACCCTAAACCAAGATCTACACTGGGTCCTTTTAAAGAATAATCACCTTCCCAATTGTAATTTGGTTGCTCTGAAAAACTCTGCTTATAACGTAATTCACTATGGTCACGACCAAATCCGGTCATGTAATAGTAACTCCAATTATCAGCTAGTGACACCCCAAACAAAAGGATTATTGTTATCCATATTCGCATAGGACATTAATTACATAAAACCATGCTAAGAGTCAATTGATTTAAATGCACTAATATGCTATTCTCATACCAATATTACAGCAAGGATTGCACTACCAGGGAGCTTATGATGCCAAATGAATTAGAAAAGAAACTTCGTGATATTTTCAAAAATTACTTAGACATTCAAGTTGAGAATAAACAAACACCAACTGAACTAGCAAAGAATATTTTAAGGCAGTCTGGAGAAAAAGAGTCCTTCCTATTGGATCTTCTGATTAATGAAAAGATCTCATCCCTTGACACGTTTTATGTTTATTTACAAAAAAGACACCTTGAAAGATTTAGACAACAATATCAGTCGCTTTTTAAAGGTCAGCATGATCTTGCCTACAGAGTATCTCGTTTTGATCGGACCAAAGAAAATTATTACGATCCGTACAGCGAACTTGGTCAAAGGATTCGTGAGACACTATCGTATGCAAAAAGTGCCGGATTTTCAAATAATGAAGTTAAATGTTTAGAAATAGACAGAAAAGGGTTGCAACTATCTGAGCCAATTTTAGAGTACGAAGTAAATCATGATTTTGAGGAATGGCAACGACTTTTCCCACAATTATCTGAAAATAAACCACTAAACAAAAATAATCTTTTAAGACACATACTGGATGAATGTATTCGACCCATTGCCCAATGTAATGAGGAAACAGTATGTTATCCCTTTTTGATGAAAATGTTGAAAGAACCGTCTGAACTCGAATTGACAGAGTTTGAGGAAATAGTCGAATCAACGCTCATAGACAGCCCAATTAAGGCACTCACATCGATCGCTCTTGAAAACTTCTATGTTGGTGTGGACGAATCCCCCGGTAAAGCGCGACATTTTTTTCAACACATCACCCCCTTATTAGTGTATTACGGAATGCAATTTAGAGAGTTAAATAGTAATGAAATTGATCTACTGCATCAAAAATATTTCAATGATCTAAATAATCATTATATTGAGTTCAATGATTTTTCAACACAATGGGCTAGTTATAAAAAACGAAAAGCATCCATTCACCATGACACTTTACATGATTTCATCAGTGTATATTACCCATCACTAAAAAGTTTTTTTGATCCATCAAATATTCGAAATAAGGGACCTTCTACACGAAATCTTTTTTTTGCACCTGGATTAGAAACTGATGATGTTGAAAATGTAATCCACCCGGGTATTACAAACCAAGATGAAATAACACCTGAAACACTTCGTATTATATTGTTGGGATGTTGTTTAGCATTTTCTTCATTGATATTCTTAACTAGTCTTGAGCCTATTTGGTTGATTGCTTTGTTAGCTGTTATATCAACTATATTTTTGATTTTAAACGAAAATGACATCCATCATGAAAGAGTCAATACTGCTCAATTTTTGTCTTTACCCTTTAAGTCTCATTAGGATTTACATATCAATCATGGTACCGTATAAGCAAGTAAAGTGTGAGGAATTCTATGCTTGATGTTGCATTTATCGGTTGGAGAGGCATGGTAGGAACGACCTTGCTTGAACGCATGATTGCATCTGGGGACTTTGATTTTATCAAACCAACGTTCTACATTAGTCACCCTAATGTAGTAGTTGATTTACCAAAGTCGTTACAGCAAGAGAACATTATTCATTCCTACGAGTTAGACAATTTATTACAGCATACAGTCATAGTTGCCATGAAGGGCAGTGAATTCACTCAAATGATGTACCCAAAACTAAAACAATCAGGCTGGAAGGGATATTGGATTGATGCGGCTTCTCATTTAAGACAAGAAGAAGATAGTTGTCTTATTTTAGACCCAATTAATCGCTCTTCAATTATCAATCATTTAAAAAATGGTACGAAAGCATTTATTGGTCCAAACTGTACCACTGCATTATTATTACTAGCGTTAGCAGGACTTATTCAAGAAGATCTCATTGAGTGGGTTTCAACGATGACCTATCAAGCCATTTCTGGTGCAGGTTCAAAAGCAGTCGATGACTTTTTTGAGCAAATGCGACTCATTGGGGATCATCACTCAAATGCACTATCACAGATTGATCACGCGCATCGATTATTAGCCACAGCCTCATACTCCAATACAATTGCTGCCAATGTAATGCCTTGGATCGATAGTGACCTTGGGAACGGCATCAGCAAAGAAGAGGCTAAATGCCAGATAGAATCAGAAAAAATATTAAACCGACCATTTCAAGTCGATGGCATGTGCGTGCGTATTGGAAGCTTACGCTGTCATAGTCAAGCGCTAACCATTAAATTAAAGCAACATGTATCAGTTGAAAAATTAGAAAGTATCCTGACAAATGGCCATAAATTCATACGATTCATTCCAAATGAGAAATCAGCTACCAACCAATTTCTGCATCCATTACATGTGAGTAAACAATTGGATGTTTTTGTTGGAAGAATGCGTTACATCAATGAAAAAGAGAATTTATTGACATTATTTACAGTCGGAGATCAGTTGCTTTGGGGAGCGAGTGAGCCGCTACGTCGTATGATTCGTTTGATTCATGAACACATCCATCAATCAGAAACGTTAAGTAAATGCCAATCTAAGTGTTGAACGTATCCACCAGCTTTTTTACCTGCTTCTAAACCGGTTCCTAAATACATATCAAAATGATTTGCGCCATTAATGGCAGATCCAACGTCTTGAGCAATTACAATACGATGATCCAACACAATAGGAGTACCAATTGGGTACACCTTACGATCCACTGCAATACTATAATTAGGCATCAATGTAGTACCTGTACATCCTTGAATATTTCCATCATCAATAAGGTTGAAAAAGATGAACCGTGGATTCTCAGATAATGCATCAATGAGGCGATCTGGGTGATTTTTTAGCCACTTTTTCTGATTTTGCATTGTGCCTGCAATTTTTAAAGGTTGATAGGGTCGCTGGTTGAATCCAGAAAAGACCAAGCGTTTTTTCTCCCCCGATGGTAGACGAATCATTGCAGAGCCTTGGATTTGTAAAAAATAGCGCTCAATGGGATCCTTTACATACACCAATTCTAGACCTTGTCCACTTAAGGCCCCTTGTTCAATCTCATTTCTAGAGTAACAATCGCTGCATTGATTGGGTAATCTATAAATAGGCGTTTTCATGGTATCGATAGGCTCTAGGGAAGCCTCTATTTCAGGTGTATAGTAAGCAGTTACTAATGCCTTGCTTTTACTCTCGGATACATTAAAATGCTTTTTCCAAAAAGCTAACGCATATTGGTCATTAATTAAGTCATTTTCAGTCAGTTCATTGCATGGTTTTTGGATGCTTTCATCCAAATCAACAGATTGATGACATACATTTTGAAATGCAACAAGGCTTTGTCTTGCATTAGACACCTCTGGCCAGGGAGGTTGAGAACAGCCTTCCGAAAATAGTGAAAACAATACTATAAATAATATCACAAATCAGTTACCGTACCCTCTGCTACTTGCGCAGCTAAACTTATGGTTTCAACAAATGTTGGGTGAGGGTGAATAGTAAGACCTAAATCTTCAAGATCTGCTCCCATTTCAATTGCAAGCGCAACTTCGGCGATGAGATCACCAGCATGTTTACCAACGATACCACCACCTAGAATTCGTCCTGTTTCAGGATCAGCCATGATTTTTGTTAAACCCTCTCCACGACCAACAGCTAATGCTCGGCCGTTTGCCATCCATGGAAAAACACCCTTCTTGTATGGTATATTTTGAGCTTTCAACTCTAATTCTGTCAAGCCTACCCATGCTACTTCAGGATCGGTATAAGCAACATTAGGACAGCATTTGAAGTCTTCAACTAAATGAGTATGGCCTGCAGCAATCTCTGCAGCCAAATGCCCTTCGGCACTTGCCGTATGCGCCAACATAGGTGAATCGATGATATCTCCTATGGCAAATATATGATCGATATTTGTTTTAAATTGCTCATTCACTTTAATGAACCCTCTGTCGTCACAGGTAATACCTGCCTTATCGACACCTATCTCATGACCGTTTGGACGTCTACCTACACCTACAAGTATTTGTTGATACGCTTCTTTTCCTTTACTATCCCCTTCAAATACAACTTCCAGTGCTTTCTTAGTCACTTGGACATCCGTTACTTTTGTATTTAATTTTAATTCTATACCTCGTTCCACTAATAATTTTTGCATTGGTTTCACTAAGTCTTGGTCTGCTCCTGGCATTAGTTCAGGGAGAATTTCAACAATGGTTACTTTAGCACCAAGAGCGCGATAAATCGTTGCCATCTCACATCCAATGATACCGCCGCCTATGATTAGAAGATGTCCTTTCGTATCTGCTAGTCTTAGAGCGCCCGTCGAGGAAAAAATACGAGGATCCTCAGGAATGAACGGCAATTTAATAGGCTGAGACCCTGCTGCAATGATGGCTTTTTCAAATTTTATCGTAGTCACATCGTCACCGTTGACCACTTCTAATGTATTTGCATCTTTGAACGTAGCATTACCGTGAACCACTTTCACTTTTCTTTTTTTAGCCAGCATTTCAACACCTTTATTTAGGTTTTGAATCACACTGTCTTTCCAAGCAACTAGTTTTTTTGTATCAATTACAGGATCCTTATAGCTGATTCCTTTTTTAGATAATTCTTTTGTCTCAAATAGCACTTCCGCCATATGTAAAAGTGCTTTGGATGGGATACATCCTACGTTTAAGCATACTCCACCTAGGGCATCAAATCGTTCAACCATCACCGTGTTTAGTCCTAAGTCTGCAGCACGGTTAGCAGCAGTGTATCCACCAGGACCACTACCTAATACAACACATTGTGTGTTTATAATTTCATTCGATTGACTCATGGCTTCATTCTCCAATTAATAACTCGTTAACACGTGTGGTAATCTCGTTTGATAGATGCATCAAGAAACGTGCCCCCTGGGCACCATCAATGACGCGATGATCATATGACAAAGAAATTGGTAAAACATCTTGTTCTTGCCACTGACCATCAATAAGGCTTGGTTTTTTGAACTGTCTAGAAACACCCAATATTGCAACTTCAGGTACATTGATAATTGGTGTAAAATGTCCACCACCAATGCCACCTAGATTTGAGATTGTCATTGATCCACCTTTCATTGCTTGTGGTGGCAAACCTTTCTCTCTTGCTTGTTCACTCACCTCTTTAAGTTCCTGATTGAGACCCATAAACTCTTTTTGATCAACATCTCGTATCACAGGAACAACAAGTCCTTGTGGTGTATCAGCAGCAATACCAATATGAAAATATGATTTTAAAATCAATGTTTTTCCATCGGGATGCAAACTAGAATTGAACTCGGGAAATTCTTTTAAACTATTTACTAACGCTTTCATCAAATAGGGTAATAACGTGATTTTTTGACCCTTTGCTTTGCACTCTTTTTTCAGTGAGGAAAATGCATTTGTAAGTTCAGTGACTTCAACTTCATGAAATTGAGTCACATGAGGTACATTTAACCAATTACGCTGCATGTTCTTTGCAGTGAACTGTTTTATTCTGGATAAGGGAGCTGATTGTATCTCACCATATTTTGAGAAGTCTTCATCTGGAACACTTGGTATTGCAGAGCCACCACCATTTACACGTGATTTTACAAACGCTATTAAATCTGATTTCTGTACCCTACCTTTTTCACCTGTTCCTTTGATTAATCCTAAATCGATCCCAAACTCTCTAGCGTAACGCCTTACACTTGGGCTGGAATAAACGTGTTGACTGGATACAGACACTACTGGCTCATTTGGAACGGATGTATCCGTTACAGGAGGTGGTGGTGCAGTGGCAGGAGTCTCTTCATTGACCTGACTATCACTTTCTCCTTGCATTTCAATGATTAACATTCCTTGAGTGACTTCTTGGTCGAGGTTAATATGCACCTTTTTAATTTCACCATCCATGGGTGCAGGAATTTCCATGGTAGCCTTTTCGCCTTCTAAAGTGACTAAACCTTCTTCTTTTGTTACACGATCACCTGCTTTTACGAGTATTTCTATGACGGT